>CALWTY010000021.1 GCA_944384585.1 uncultured Clostridia bacterium
AAGGTATAATCTTCTTCTAATTGGTTTCGGATATATTCCGCAATTACTTTCTTGTTTCTTCCTACTGTGTCCACGTAATATCCCCTGCACCAAAAATTTCTCGATCCGTACTTGTATTTCAGATTTGCATGTCGATCAAATATCATTAAACTGCTTTTCCCCTTGAGATATCCCATGAATTGTGCTATACTTATGTAGGGTGGGATGCTCACAAGCATATGTATGTGGTCTGGACATGCTTCTGCTTCTATGATCTCTACCCTTTTCTGTTCGCATAGCTTTCTCAATATCTCTCCTATGTCTTTCCTCAACTGCCCATATATTTCTTTCCGCCGAAACTTCGGCGCAAATACTATATGGTATTGACATCTGTACTTTGAATGCGCTGTGCTTTTTATCTCGTTATTTTCCTTCATTTTCTCCTCCATAGTTCTGCGGTGTCAAACCGCTTTTATTATACCATGGAGTTTTCGGCTTGCTTCAAGCTCGCCGTTTTTTATCGCTGAAGCTTTTTCTCTTCCCCCGGTAAAACCGGGGGTTTATTTCCTCGTCTGAAGACGCCAAAAAACCGGACACGGGGGATGTGATCCCGCCGTGTCCGGACTTTTGTTATCCGATCCCTTTCTCAGGAATGCCGAGGTATTTTCCGATCTCGCGGATATAGAGCTGTCCGATGCGGCTGAGAAGGGAATTCTTGCGGATGATATAGCCGATCTCCATAACGCTCTCGCCGCTTCTGTCGCCCGATACATAGGGAACGGCGGCATAGTCGGTTCCGTTCAGCTCTTCGCAGATGATGCCGGAGCAGAGGGTGTAGCCGTTGAGACCGACCATCAGATTGAGCATCGTCGCCCGATCGCAGACCTTGACGGTGCGGGCATATTCGGCGGTGTTGAAGATTTCCTCGGTGAAATAGAAGGAGCCGTTATCTCCCTGCTCAAAGGAAAGACAGGGATAGGCGGCCAGTTCCTCCGGCGTGATCGAGGAGCGGGCGGCGAGGGGGTGACCCTTCCAGAGATAGACATAGGTCTCGCAGTCGATCAGGGGATGAAACTCCAGATTGTTGACCGACAGGAGCTTGCGGATGGCTTTTCGGTTGAAGCTGCTGAGATAGAGGATGCCGATCTCGCTCTTGAAGGTGCTGACGTCGGAGATGACGTCGCGGGTTTTGGTCTCGCGGATGGCAAATTCGTATTCCGAGATATCAAAGCCCTTGACCATCTCGACAAAGGCCTTGACGGCGAAGGAATAGTGTTGGGTCGAGACCCCGAATTTCTTCTTGGCAGCACCTCCCTTGCCGAATTTTTCGAGGAGATTGCTGTATTGGCTGTAGACCTGCTGCGCGTAGAGGATGAATTCGGTGCCCTCGGCGGTAAGGGTGACTCCCCGCCCGCCGCGGTGGAAGACGGTGATGCCCAGCTCCTTTTCCAGCTCCTGCATCGAGGCGCTGAGGGAGGGCTGTGCGATATAGAGCTTTTCCGCCGCCTTGTTCATCGAGCCGGTCTCGGAGATCGTGATCGCGTAATAGAGCTGCTGCAGCGTCATGGGCTTCCTCCTTGGTTTTTGGGGGTAAGAAGGGCTTCAGCCCTCCGTCAGAGCCGAGAGATAGCGTTCCCCGGTGTCGGGGAGCAGGACCGCGATCGTTTTGCCCTCCGTCTCGGGGCGTTTTGCGACGGTGACGGCGGCGGCAAGCGCCGCGCCGGAGGATATCCCGACCAGCACTCCTTCACATTTCGCAAGGAGGCGCAGCATGGCTAAGGCGTCCTCCTCCGTCACGGGGAGAATTTCGTCGATCACCGCGGGGTTCAGCACCGACGGCAGGAAGCCCGCTCCGATTCCCTGCAGGCCGTGCGCGCCCGCAGGACGTCCCGACAGGACGGCGGAGGAGGCAGGCTCGACGGCGAGGATGCGGACGTCCGGCGCGTTCTCTTTCAGATACTCGCCCACGCCGGTGATCGTGCCGCCCGTTCCGACGCCGCAAACGAAATAATCGAGCCTTCCTTCGGTGTCGCGGAGCAGCTCGGGGCCGGTCGTAAGGCGGTGTATGGCGGGGTTGGCGGGGTTATCGAATTGCCCGGGGATGAAACTGTCGGGGATGCTGCGCTGCAGCTCCTCCGCCCTTGAGATCGCGCCCGACATGCCCGCTGCGCCGTCTGTCAGCACGATCTCGGCGCCGTAGGCGGCGATCAGACGGCGGCGCTCGACGCTCATGGTGTCGGGCATCACGATGATGACGCGGTAGCCTCTGACCGCCGCGACCGCGGCAAGCCCGATGCCGGTATTGCCCGAGGTCGGCTCGATGATGACCGAACCTTCGCGGAGAAGCCCCCGCGCTTCGGCGTCATCGAGCATCGCCTTGGCGACGCGGTCCTTGACCGAGCCGGCCGGGTTAAAGTATTCGAGCTTGGCAAGCAGATGTGCCTTCAGACCGAGCGCCTTTTCAAAACGGGGGAGGGCAAGCAGGGGGGTGTTCCCGATCAGCTGATCGGCGGAAGAATAAAGGTGTGACACGGAGGAAGCTCCTTTCTGTCGGATCAGGATAAAGTCGGCGTCGATTTCCGTCTGCGCCGCCCCTGCTTCTGCCGGATTCTGCGGTCAAGGCGAACCGAGAGCGCCGTGCCGAGGCTCTGGAAAACCTGCACGAGGAGGATCAGCAGGATGACGGCAAAGAGCATGACCAGATATTTGTAGCGATGGTAGCCGTAATTGATGGCGATCTTGCCGAGACCGCCGCCCCCGATTGCGCCGCTCATGGCGGTGTAGCCGAGAATGGTGGTGACGGCGATGGTGAGATTGGAGATCAGAGAAGGGACGCTTTCGGGAATCATGACCTTGACGATGATCTGAAAGGGGGAAGCGCCCATGCTCTGCGCCGCCTCGATGATGTTGGGATTCAGCTCCCGCAGGCTGCTCTCCGCCAGCCTTGCCACAAAGGGGAAGGCCGCGATGACCAGCGGCACGATCGAGGCAGCCGTTCCGACCGTCGTTCCCATGATCAGCCGGGTGAAGGGGATCACCATGATCATGAGGATCAGGAAGGGGATCGAACGGAGGAGATTGATGAGAACGTTGAGGGAGCGGATCAGCCAGGAGGGAAGCGGCAGAACGCCTCCCTTTTCCCCGACGACGAGCAGAACGCCGAGGGGAAGCCCGATGATGACGGCAAACAGCGTCGCAAGCAGGGTGGCGTAGGTGGTCTCCCAGAGGGCAAAGGGCATATCGTCCCGCAGGATCTGAAGCGCCTCTCTGACGGTATCCGAGGAAAGCAGATTGTTCAGCATATGATGAAACCGCAGCTCCCGCAGGGGAGCATCCTTTTCCGATTATTGTTGAAGGGAGGAGGGGGCGGGCTTTTTCGCCGGAAGCTCCTCCGCCGTGACGTTGGGGCATTTTGTGAGATAGCGGATCGCCCGCGCCGTGATCTCCCCGTTGTCGGGCAGACCGAGCAGCATCTTGCCGTAGACCCGCGAGCCGATGCTCTTGGTCGAGGCGAAGAGGATATTGGCTGCGATCCGTTCGTCGATCGCCATCTGGGTGATGATCGGCTGTCCCGCCGCCTCCGCGCCGTTGAAGATCAGGCGGATGACCCGTCCCTCCGCCTCCGCGGAGAGGGGCTCGGAGTCGGCCTCCGGGAAGACGAGACGCTGTCCCGCCGCCGACTGCGGGCGGGCAAAGACCTCTGTCACCTCCCCCTCCTCGATGACGCAGCCGTTTTCGAGGATGGCGACCCGATTGCAGATCTCCTCGACGACGCTCATCTGATGGGTGATGACGATCACCGTGATGCCGAGGCGACGGTTGATATCGCGGATCAGCGACAGGATCGAACGGGTGGTCTGGGGATCGAGGGCGCTTGTCGCCTCGTCGCAGAGCAGCACCTTCGGATCGGCGGCGAGGGCTCGTGCGATGGCGATGCGCTGCTGCTGTCCCCCCGAAAGACGGGCGGGATATTCCTTCGCCTTGTCGGGAAGCCCGACGATTTCGAGCAGACGGAGCGCCTTTTCCCTTGCCTCCTGCTTTTTCATGCCGGCAAGTTCAAGCGGGAAGCAGATGTTGGCAAGGCAGGTGCGCTGCATGAGCAGATTGAAGCTCTGGAAGATCATCGCGATGTTGCGCCGCGCCGCCCGCAGACCGGCGGGGGGGAGCGCCCCCATATCGATCCCGTCGATCAGGACCTTGCCGGAGGTCGGGCGCTCCAGCATATTGATGCAGCGCACCAGCGTGCTTTTGCCTGCGCCGCTCATGCCGATGATGCCGTAGATGTCGCCGCCGCGGACGGTCAGGGATATGTCCTTCAGCGCCTCGATTTCGTTGTCGGAGGCGAGGAAGGTCTTGGAAAGATGTTGGATTTCAATCATGCTACCGGGTTCGACGCGCATCGGCGGCCGTTTCCTTTCTGTGATTCGAGGCTTCGGAGAAGCCCGAAAGCAGGCTGCCGCAGCAGCCCGCTTCCGAACGCTTATTTCTGATTCTTGATGGCGTCAAGGCTCGTCTGCTTTCCGCCGTAAAGTCCCATCGGCTCGACGTGGATGGCGCCGACGGAGATCAGGTGTGTCTTGTTTTCGGTGTTGAAATTATCAAGGTAAGGCTTGTGCTGGAAGTAGTTGGCATCGATCTCGCCGCTCTCGACGACGTTGTTCGGCTGGATGTAGTCGGTGAATTCGATGATCTCAAGGGTGATGTTCTTCCCGGCGAGGATTTCCTTTGCCACTTTCAGGATTTCGGCGTGCGGGGTGGGGGAGGCAGCGACGGTGATCTTCTGTCCCGCAAGCGCATCGTAGTCTACCGTGTCGTCAAAGCCGCTGCCCGGCTCGGCCACCGTGCTGACGACGGCACCCTCGTAGGTATCCGCGATGTATTGCGCGACCTTGTCGCTCTCAAGCGCTGCCTTCAGCGCCTTGATCTTGTCGGTGTTCTCCGTCCCCTCCTTGACGCAGAGAATGTTGCCGTAGGCGGAGGAGGAGCCCTCGATGGCGAGGGAGTCCTTCACGGGATTGAGACCGGCGGGAAGGGCATAGTTGGAATTGATGATGGCGTAGTCGACGTCCTTCCTGACGTTGGGAATCTGCGCGGCCTCGACCTCGGTGAATTTGAGGTTATAGGGATTTTCGACGATATCGCGGACGGTGGCGGTGATGCCGGCACCCTCCTTCAGCTTGATATAGCCCAGCTCCTGAAGCAGCAGAAGGGCGCGGGCCTCGTTTGTCGTATCGCTCGGGACGGCGATGGTGATGGCGCTGTCGGAGCAGGAGGAGAAGGCGAGGGCCGAAAGGATGAGAAGGGCGGCGGCAATAAACGAAAGCAATTTCTTCATGGTGTTGTCTCCTTTGGGTCTTCCGCTTCGGGAGCGGAGCATCGGCGCGGACCTGCGGGAAGCGCGCCGTGGTTTACGGGAAGCATTATACCATCTTTTTTTCTTTTTGTCCAATATGTTAAAATGATATTGAGATATAGATAAAATCTATATCACTAACCGACGTCAGACCGCCTCGAAGACCGAAAGGAGAAAGTCCAGCTCGGTTTCAAGCCCGTCGAGCGCGAGAAAGCGCCCGATGTCCTCCTTCGGCGTTCTCCAGAAGTAGGGGGTCATGCCGAGGAGGCTGGACATATCCCGCCCGGCTACCGAAACCGTATAGCGGCAGCGTGTCGAAGAGAGCGGGCGGAAGCCGGGAAAGGAGAGGGGCTTTTCTTCATTTTCATAGGGATCGGCGTAGAGCCGCTCCTTCAGTCCGAAGAGATGACGGGCGCCGGGATGAACGACGAGCATTCGTCCGCCCTTGTCCAGCACCCGATGCGCCTCGGCGTGCGGGACCGGCGCGAAGACCGAGAGCAGAAGCTTACAGCAGTCGTCGGGGAGGGGAAGAGAAAAGATGCCGCTGACGGCGTAAAAGACGGGGTTCTCCGCCCGCCGCTCCGCCCTCGCGGCAAAACGGATCGAATCCTTCGCAAGATCAAAGCCGATCAGGCGGCAGTCGGGGAGGCGGCGGCGGATCGCACGCAGGTAGTGCCCTTCGCCGCAGCCCGCGTCGCAGATCAAGGCATCGGGGCTGCCGATTGTCTCCGCCGCGATCCCGGCGAGGAGGGAGGCCGGGTGGTCGTAATAGCCGGCGGCAAGGAAATCCCTCCGTGCGCGGCACATGGCTGCGTCGTCCCCGGAGCCGGACTTCCCGACCGCCAGGTTGACATAGCCGTCGGCCGAGAGGTCAAAGCGATGCCCCCTTCCGCAGAGGAGCGAGCCGCCGTCGGGGGAGAGAGGCGTGCGGCAGAGGGGGCAGCGAAGCGGGATCACGGGCGGCGCTCCGTTCCCCGCCGCTTCTTTTCGTAGCGGGAGAGAACGGGGCGCTCCAGCGCGCGCTTGAAGCGGAAAAACAGGGAGGTCTTGTCCTTGATGGGCTTGACGAGAATGGCGTAAAGCCCCAGCCGCTTGGCGGACCAGACGTCTGTGAAGACCTGATCCCCGATGACGGCGGTGTCGGCGGCGGAGGTGCCGAGGCGCTCCATTGCCGCGAGGTAGCATTTTCCGGACGGCTTTTTGCTGTCCCAGGAGGCGAAATAGCCCAGCTCCTCGTTGAAGGTCTGCACCCGCTCCTTGTGATTGTTTGAAATGAAGGCGGCGGAGATGCCGTTTTCCTTCAGGGAATCGAGCCACGCTAAAACCGGGGGGGTGGGCTTGGGATCGTCGTAGGTGACAAGGGTATTGTCGATGTCGAGCAGGACGGCGCGGATGCCGCGCGCCTTCAGGAATTCGGGGGTGACGAGGTAGATGTCGTCAAGCCGCAGATCGGGCATGAAATATTTATCGGTAAGCAAGATCGGTTCCTATGTCCTTTCGGTGTTTGTCAGATCAGTATACCACAGATTCCGATTCTTTTCAAGACTGTTTACAAATATCGCTTGCAATCTCCCGCGGAAGGCGGTATAATAAGGCAGACAGAACCGACAGAAAGGACTTTCTCATAATGGGTTATCCGAGTTTACTGTATCAATCCGCCCCGGGGCTGAAGCCGATGAACCTCTCGGTCTTCGAGGATCTTCAGCTTCTGAATTTCATCCCCCGCGCGGTAGCCAAGGCGGTGCGCGTGCCCTGCGAGCCGTCGAATATTCTCGCGCGGCAGGCGCTCTTCCGCTCGCTTCGCCGGCAGGAGGCCAGAGAGCGCTTTGCCGGGCTGTATGCCATCGCGGAGGAGCTTCTCACGCTGGCGGGGGTCTTTTCCTCCTCCCGCTGCGACGCCGAGCGACACGCCGTATTTCTGTCGCTGATGCGGGTGGAGCGGCAATTTGCCGGGGAGGCGGCGCAGGCAGGCTTCGGCGATCCCCTCTCCGACGGCTTTGCCGCTGCCTTTGCGGAGGAGACTGCGGGGAAGCTCTATCGCGCCATGACCGCCGATCTTGAGGCGCTTTCGCCGGAATTCGACGGCATTCTGCGCATCGCCTTCCGGATTCACGGGCAGGAAATCCGCTCCGGGCTTGACGATTCCCCCGCCTTCGTCGACCGTATCGGGAAATGCGCGGAGCAGCTCGGCCTCGACCGTCCCCGCATCAGGGAGACGGAGGTCAGAAGACTCTCTCCCGATCTCCTTGTCGCGGCGGCAGGGCATCACCCCGACTTCTTCAAAAAACTTGCGGCGTTTTACGAGCGCTACAGGGGGCTTTACTCGGAGTCGGTGACGTACTACGCCAAGGAGCTGCGCTTTTATCTGACGATGCTTGCGTTTTTCGATCGGATCGGGGAAGCGGGCATTCCGCTCACCTTCCCGACCCCCGTCGAGGGGCGCGGGATTTCGGTGACCGATGCCTATGACGTTTCCCTTCTGGCCAAAAACGAGACGAAGATCGTTCCGAACGATATCGATTTTACCGAGGCAGAGCCGTTTTACTATCTGACCGGCGCGAACGGGGGCGGCAAGACCACCTATTTAAGAACCGTCGGCATTGCGGCGGTGCTGTATCTCAACGGCTGTCCCGTCCCCTGCCGCTCCGCCTCCTTCGGGCGGATCAGCTCGGTCTTCACCCATTTCCCGCGGGACGAGCGCTTTGACGGAAGCGGCCGCTTTGTCGAGGAGGACGGGCGAGTGAAAAAAATCCTCGGAGCAATGGACGGGGACTCCCTCGTACTTCTGAACGAGACCTATTCCGCGACCAACGAGGAGAATGCGATCGCCATGACGGAAAAGCTGGCGGAGGAGCTGTACCGGAAGAAGATTTTCGGGCTTTATATCACCCACCAGCATTCGCTCTCGGAATCGGAGATCCCCTACCTCAACGTGTTGATCGACAGAAGCGACATGAACCGCCGGACCTTCAAGATCGCAAAGGAAAAAAGCACCGGCGGCTCCTTCGCCGGTGACATCCTGAGACGATACGGGCTGACGCCGGAGGCGCTGGAGGAGCGCTTCGGAGCGCCGGACAACGGCTGACAGACTATCGATCGGGGCGACCTCTCCGAGAAAGGAATCAATGTGAAATTCAGCTTACTTCAGAAAAAGGAGGATCAGCCGGCGGTGTGCGGCATCCTTTACGATCTCTCGATCGACCGCGCGGCGGCAAACCTCGTTCCCGACAAGCGTCGGGCGGATTACTTCACGGCGGTGCTGTCCCATCCCCTCACCGTCCGGGAGAATATCCTCTTCAGACAGCAGATCTATCACGATTTCAAGACCGTTCCCGGCCTGTTCGAGGAGCTTCAGCTCCTCTTTACCCGCTATGACAGGATCAAGAGCGATTGGCAGGAGATGAAGCTCGGCGCAGCGGGGGGAGGGGCGGAGATCAATCCGGAGGCGCTGCTGGAGCATACCTTCTCCTCCCTGAAGGTGACGGCGATCTTCCCCTCCACCATCGCCTCCTTCTTCGAATCGATCGGGCAGACCCTGCGGAAGCATCCCATCCGCGCCGAGGGGCTGATCGTCATGCGCGATTGGTGCAGCGATATGAAGGATAACGAGGCGCTCGACGAGCTGATCGAGATCTCCCAGCGCTTCCGCTATCAGACCCCCGACTGCTTCGATTTTACCGTGTCGGCGGTGCTGGACGCGGCGCTTCGCCTTTCCTCCTGCGATATCGCCGGGATTTCGGAGCATCGGCAGGAGAGCGGTGGACTCGGACGCCTCTTTTCGCGCAAAAAGCAGGAGGACGGCTTTTCCGGGATCAGCGCGGAGCTGTCGGAGGCGGGGGAGGATCCCTATTCCGACGCGGTCTTTATGCTCAACGAGGCGCTCATGCGGATCGACGCGGCGCTGACGCAGGTGACGAACGACGTCTATGAGGCGTTTTTCGGCCTGTCGAACGAGATGATGTTTTATGAGGCGGCGCTGGCGTATGCCGGGGCAGCCGAGAAGAGCGGCCTGCCCCTGACCCTCCCGACCATCCTCCCTGCCGAGGAGGATTGCATCAACGCCGTGGGGCTGCGGGAGCCGGTGCTGCTGTCGAACGGAGAAGGAGAGCGCATCGTGCCAAACGATATCGCGCTCGGCAAGGAGTCGGCGGGACTTCTGATCAAGGGACTGACCGACAGCGGCAAGACCGTCTATCTGCGGGCGGTCGGCGCGGCGCAGCTCTTCGCGCAGGCGGGGCTTCCGGTGCTGGCGGAGAAGGCAGTGATGAGCATCCGATACGGCTTTTTCTCCCACTTCTCATCGGCGGAGGAGGCATTCCTGAAGGGGGATGCGGCGGGGCGCTTTGACCAGGAGGCAAAGGAGATCGCCGCCATTCTGTCGGAGCTGAAGCCCTATTCTCTGCTGCTGCTCAACGAAACCTTTCAGACCACGTCCTATCGCGAGGGAACGGAGAGTATGTACCATATTCTCCGCTATATGCCGCGCCTGAAGACCAAGTATCTCTTTGTGACCCATCTCACCCGCCTCTTCGGGTATATGGAAAAGGAACGGGTGGTGCTGGCGCGCACCTCCGACGATCCCGCGCAGCGATACAAAATTCTGATATGAAAAAAGGGCCGGGATACGGCCCTTTTCAATTCATGGGGGATTCGCCCACCGCTCCGAAACTCCTCTCGCCGGGGCTCCGACCGTCCGTGCAAAGGCGGCCGACAGCCGTGCGCCGGCACTCCGGTTCGTAACTACGGGGCTTTGGCAAAGCGGCGGATCAGACGCGGGAACGGCGGCCGGTTCGCCGGACGGGCTGAGTGGGCGGGGTGCTTTCTTCCTTCTTCCGGGCGGCCGGAGGAAGATCAGGGCGCATCAGATGACGAAGCAGACGGGCGGTTCCGATGGATAAAGCGGATTGCTGCAGCATGGCGGAGTCCTCCTTTTCATCAGGATCGGGCAGAAGGCGCGCCGCCGTTCCGCCGCGATCGGCAGACGGGGCGTCGTCGGGCGAAAAATGCGATATTTGTGCTATTGCAATAATATTATATCATATTTCAAATGAAAAATCAAGCAATATGCCATTACTCTGGGTGGGTTAAATCACCAAAATCTTGATGTGAAATTTGTGCATACCCAACAAAAATGGGAAAAGCGACAAAAACGGCTTGCAATTTCATTCGCGGTGTGGTAAAATTATCGGGTAGTAGATTTTTCGGAAGATTGCAAGGAGATTCAGTCTGATGCTTTTGAAACGCGCTGACAGAAAACTTGCCGGAACAATCATCGGCTGGACCGCCGCCGCCGTGTGTGCGGTTGCCGGTGCATTTTACATCAACAGCATTTGCTCGCGCAGCCTGTCCCTGATGCTCTGCGTCGACGGGGAGGAGATCTGCTGTGTCCGGAGCCGGGCGGTTGCGGACGAGGCCTTTTTACTGCTGGACGAGAAGCTGGAGGAGAACGGGATCTCCCGTGTCGACGACAGGGAGATTTCCTATCGTTATGTGAACAACGCCTCCTCCGTCGTCTCCGACGCGCAGGAATGCATGGATCTCCTGTACGGCAGGACGGCGGCTGATTATGCCCGCGCTTATATCGTCTCGGTGCAGGGTACGGACATCGCGTCCTTCCCGACCTATGCCGAGGCGGAAAAGGTTGTTTCGGAATTTGAACAGTATATTGTCGATTATGTGATGCAGACCTCGGATCATGCCGACTCCGTAGAGCTTACGACGGAATTCTCGATCCGCAGTGCCTTCTGCATGAGCAGCGAGATATCCAGTGCCGCGGAGGTCTGCCGTGTCCTGAAGGAGGGAAGCGCCCCCGAGGAGATCTATGACGCCGAGGGCGGCGACAGTTCCCGTGTGACAGCACCGGGAAGCTCCTTCCTGCTCTCTCCCGACCGGTATATGAGCTTCGGTCTTATCCGCAGCGAGAGCGAAGAGGGGGAGGCGGGAAACAGCTTCTCCTTTACGATCAACGGGCTGCATTCCGCCATCGACTACAAGACGGTGGTGACCGAGCGGTACACGGAGATCATTGCCTGCGAGACGGAATATATCGAAACCGACGAGCTTTATGTCGGGCAGACCCTTGTGGTGAGCGAGGGGGAGAACGGACTGGCCGAAAACGAATATGAGGTTTCCTATGTCGACGACGTCGCGGTCTCCAAGCAGCTCATTTCCTCTGTTGTCATTACGCCGGCGAAAAACCGCGTCGAAATGATCGGGACGAAGGAATATCCCTCCACCGAGCCGACCGGCTCCTTCATGCGGCCGATTCTCGGACGGTTTATCATCACCTCCCCCTACGGCGTGTCGCGGGGCGAGCTGGATTACGGCGCGTATCATTACGGCGTCGATATCGGCGGAACCAGCATGGGCGATCCCGTCTATGCCGCCGATGGCGGAACCGTCACCTTCGCGGGAACGCGCGGGACCTACGGCCTTCTGATCAAAATCCGTCATGAGGACGGGGTCGAGACGTGGTATGCGCATATGGGCAGCCTTGATGTCGAGGCCGGCGATAAGGTCTATAAGGGACAGAAGATCGCAGAGATCGGCATGACGGGCGTCACGACCGGCCCGCATCTGCACTTTGAGGTCAGAATCGACGGGAAAACCGTGAATCCGATGCTGTATCTTCCCAAAAGCTGAAGGTAAAATGCTTTTGCCTCCGAAATGAGATTCAAACCCCGACAGCCAAGGGCGGCTGTCGGGGTTTTTGCACGAAAAGGAGGCGGAACGAACTAAAAACGACGGAGGGCACAGGAAAGAGGCTTCTCCATCTTGAAAACCGATGGGATTTGTGATACAATAGAGGCGAATAAACAAACCGAAAGGAATGCGGGTATGGAATCCAAAACGACATATTCGGTATCGCTCGGAAGCGTTATCGACGAATTTCAGCTGGAAGAGGTAAACGGTCCCGTCGATCGGGAACGGCAGGTGCAGAGAAGCGAGGTCAACCGCCCCGGATTGGCGCTCGCCGGATTTTTCGGGTATTTTGAGCCGGGACGCATCCAGATCATCGGCCTCAGTGAGAACGACTATATCAGCCATCTTGACGCGGATCGGCAGCGGGAGATTTTTGATAAATTCTTCTCGCTCGATCCCGTGGCGGTGGTCTTTTCCACCTCGCTGCCCGTCGGGGAAATCATCGTGGAAGCGGCGAACCGATACGGCGTGCCCCTCCTCCGCACAGGGACGAAAACTTCGGAATTCATGGCGGCGCTGATCGCCTCCCTGAGTGTCAGCCTTGCCCCCCGCATCACCCGTCACGGCGTGCTGGTGGAGGTCTACGGAGAGGGGATCCTCATCCTCGGGGACAGCGGCGTCGGCAAGAGCGAGACTGCGATCGAGCTGGTCAAGCGCGGTCACCGGCTGATCGCAGACGACGCGGTGGAGATCAAGAAGGTCTCCGCCAAATCGCTGGTGGGCTCCGCGCCGGAGCTGATCCGCCACTATGTCGAGCTGCGCGGGATCGGGATCGTCGACGTCAAGCGCATCTTCGGTATGGGTGCGGTCAAGGATACCGAGAAGATCGATATGATCATCAACCTGGAGCAGTGGGTGCAGGGGAAGATGTACGACCGCTTCGGGCTGGAAGCCGAGACGACCGATATCATGGGAATCAAAATTCCGACGACGGTCATCCCCGTCCGCCCCGGGCGCAACCTGGCGGTCATTCTGGAGATCGCCGCCATGAACAATCGCCAGAAGAAGATGGGCTATGACACCGCGAAGGAATTCAACGAGCGCCTGATGAATATGATCATGTAACGATCGATACGGAAAAAAGCGGCTGCCGCAGGATGCGGCAGCCGCTTTCGGCTTTCGGAAGTGCCACCCCCGCGGCAGGGACGGGTTGACTCCGTCCTTCATGGCGGGGATGGTGTCGTCGAAGGGAGAGCGCCACCCCCGCGGCAGGGACGGGTTGACTCCGGTTTGATCGGCAGAGGGTCATTCCTCCCCTGCCAGCTCGGAAAGGCGCCGGATCACCTCGTCGGTGCGCAGACGGTCGGCCATGTAGGCGTCGCGGAGCAGCTCCGACGGGATAAAGTCATCGTATTTCTCGAACACGGGGCATTCCGAGGCCGAAACGAGGGTGGCCTTGTCGATCCCCTCGGAAGCCGCCTTCCGGTTCAGATAGGCGAGCAGCTCCTTGCCGTCGCCGCGCTCCATCTTGAAGGTCATGTAGCAGCAGCCCTCGTACTCCATGCCGCTGATGCGGAAGGGCGCACCGTTTTTCACGATGTATTTCCGCAGGGTACGGAAGGAGCGCGTGCCGAGCCAGGGGAAGAGACACCAGGTATATCCGCCGAGATGGACAAGGGAGCGTTCCGTGATGCCGGTATGACGTGCGATCCGCCGCGCCACCTCCAGCCGGGCGCGTGCGTTCTTCTTCAGGTAGGGATAGACGGTATCCTCCCGCAGCACCTGCCGCATCCGTTCGAGTATGCGGGTATGGATCTCGCCGTAGTCGCCTGGCCAGGAGATCTCCATCTTGCCCTTGACCTCCTTGACATAGATGAGTTTGCGGGGGACGTCAAGCTCCTCCACCTCCCAGACCCGTCCCGCCAGCGCGAAGCGGTCTCCGACGGGGGGCGGCGTGGTGATCGTGCCGATTTCATCGGAGCCGCAGCGGACGGTGTAGTCCTCGCTGTCCTTGAAGACGGCGTAGAATTTGAAGCTGTTGATGAGGCGTTCTCCCTTCAGCCCGATAATCAGTCCCTTCTCCTCCGTCATCTCAAGGAAATCGTTCCTCAGCATCGAGACGAGAAGGGTCTTGTACTGAGCGGGGGTGACGGCGGCAAAGGGCGGGAGGGGCAGGACACGACCGGCAAGCTCCTTTGCCGACAGCTCGCCCGACGAGGCGAGGATACTGAGGGTCTGCTGGAAGAGGAGGCTGAAGGGGAGTTTGCGGAGATTCGGCGGCTCGATGAAGCGCTCCTCAAGATAGAGCTGAACGACGGCGATGGCGCGGAGCAGTCCCCACGGCATCAGCTGCGGCAGGGGCGTGTTCGGCAGGGGATTCTCCTCCCGGAAGACCATCATCATTTCGGGGGGCGCATCCCGCCGACCCGACCGTCCGAGGCGCTGCAGCAGGCTGGAGACGGTGGTGGGTGCGTCGAGCTGTACGATCCGTTCCAGCCGCCCGATATCGATCCCCAGCTCCAGCGTGACGGTGGCGCAGGTGACGGTGCGAAGCTCCTCGTCCTTCAGCTTCATCTCCGCCTCCTCCCGGATGGCGGCGGAGAGGTTTCCGTGATGGATCTGGAAGACGTCGGGATCTCCCCGACGGTCTGCGATCTGCCGCAGCGTCGCGGTCAGATATTCTGTTTCCTCCCTCGAATTGGAGAAGACGAGGCATTTTTTGTCGGCGGTGCAGTCGTAGATATACTCAAAGCCGGGATCGAGGGGCAGGGAGGGAGCGGCGTCCTTGCCGTCCGATCCCGCGTCGCCCTCCTCCCCGTCTGTCTTTTGCGTCGTCGGGACGGAGACCGGCTCGGTCGGCGGGATTGCCGCGGCTTCCCCGTCCGGTGTCTGCTCTGCCGTCTCCCCGTCCGGCAGGAAGCGATTTTCGCTTCGCGTCTGGTCGGCGGCGTCGTTCTGAATATAGAAATGCTCAAGACCGAGCCGCCAGGCGGTGCGGGTTTCCTTCATGCCGACCACGGTGACCTTCCGCGCCGAGCCTGCGCCGAGCCAGTCCGCCGCCAGCGCGGTATCCCCGATCGTGGCGGAGAGCCCGACGCGGACGGGGTCATGTCCGATCAGGCGGGCGATTCGGCAGAGCTGGCAGAGGATCTGATTTCCCCGATCGGTTCCCGTCAGGGTATGAATTTCGTCGAGGACGATATACCGCAAATCCCCGAACAGGCGGACGATATCGTTATTCCGGTTCATCAGCATGCTTTCAAGCGACTCCGGGGTGATCTGCAGAATGCCGCAGGGATTCTGCAGCGCCTTGTTCTTATGAGAGGCGGCGATATCGCCGTGCCAATGGAAGACCGGCAGTCCGCTCATGTCGAGGATCTCGTCAAGGCGGGCGAACTGATCGTTGATGAGGCTTTTGAGGGGCGCGACATAGAGCGCGCCGAAGGTGGAGGAGGGCTCTTCCCAAAGCCGCGAGATGATCGGGAAAAAGGCCGCCTCGGTCTTGCCGGAGGCGGTGGAGGAGGTGAGCAGGAGGCTGTTGTCGCTGTCAAACAGCACCTCCGCTGCCCGTACCTGAACCTCCCGAAGGGTTTCCCATCCGCTTCGGTAGATATAATCCTGCAGAAAGGGCGCAAAGCGTCCGAAAATGTCACTCATGGCGGGGACTCCTTGTATTACGTCGTTCGGGGGGGGAGGGCAAACAGGTTGATATCCCAGCAGGGAACGGAAGGGAATTTGCGGAGATAGAGCCGATAGGAAGGGAACATACGATGTATCAGCAGCGGAAGCTCAAAGAGATCGGCGGAGGCGTGATACAGGGCGACCTGAAGCGCGGGCTTGCGGCGGCGGATGCATTCGGAGCAGCCGAGCAGCGCCTGCCGTTCCGCACCCTCGACGTCGATTTTGATAAAATCAGGGACACGCCCCGCGAGAAAGACATGGGCGGGGGCGGCGGGTGTTTCGACGCTCTTTTCCTCCGTCGAGAGGCGGATCGCCCGTCCTCCGCCCTTTCTGAAGCGGAGGGTCTGCTCGGAGTCCCACGCGGCGGCCAGATGCGGCTCGATCCGCGGGTCGGCTTCGGCGGCGGCGGACAGCCGCGTGAAATTGCGCAGATCCGGCTCGACTGCGATGACCGTCCTGATGCCGGGGGCGAGGCGGAGAAGCTCCGCGGCGGTATCGCCGGTATATGCGCCGAGATCGAGGGCGATGCGGAAGCCCTCCGGATGCAGCAGTTCGGTAAGGGTTTGCTCCCGATCCGCCATGATCGCGGGGAGATCGTGGATTTTTCCGCTGAGGCGGCATTGCACGATCGTGTCAAAGGTCTTGCGCGACAGCTCGTCGGCCAGCAGAGACCGCACCGTGCCGAGGGCTTCTGTGTTTTCAGAGAAAAAGGGCCAGTCGAAGAGGGTGTCTCCCACGATCGGAACATCCGGCGCATACAGCTCGTGCTTCCGGGAAAGCTCAAAAAAGCGCTTCATGACCTCGGGGCGGTCCGACCCGAAGGCGAGCAGGATCACAACATCGCTGCCGTACCGCCGGATCGCCTCGTCGTAGGAGATGACCCTGACTCCGTGAAAGCTGCGGCTTCTGACAAAGCCGTCGCTGGCGAAAATGTCCTGCACCGCGACGCCGATACGGGTAAGCACCGAAAGAATCTTGTCGGCGCCGTTCCCCGATCCGTAGAGGAGGATCGGCCGTTTCACCGTCTGAAGGTATTGCCACAGATCGGTCATGGCGCATCCTCCGCGCCGAGGATGATGCGGCGGAAATTGCGGCAGAGGATGGCCTCGTTGACGGGGGCGGGGAAGCCCAGCCGCAGGAACTGCGCAAGGGAGGTCCCGGGCGTGACGGCGGGATAATCGCTTCCGAACATCACGCGGTCGACGCCGCAGGCCTCAATGAGCTGCCGCCCCCGCTCGGGGGTCATGTCCCAAAGGGTGCTGGAGCAGTCGAAAAAGACGTTCTGATACCGTCCCATCAGAATGCGCTCCGCCTTCTCCCATTCGCGATATCCGCCGAGATGCGCCGCCACGACGGTCAGGCGCGGGAAAGCGGCGGCGATCCGCGCCACCCGCTCCGGGGAGGAGAAATCGATCTCCCGCCGCGCATCCCCGACGTGCAGCCAGAGCGGAATCCCGCGCCGCTCCAGCTCGGCACAGAGGGAGAACATCCGCTCGCTGTCCGCCGGCTCCCCCTGCAGATCGGGGTGGAGCTTGATTCCGAGCAGCCCGAGGGCAGCGCAGCGGTCAAGCCCCGCTGAAAAGTCGGGGTAATCGCGGTGCATCGTGCCGAAGGCGTAGGCTTCAAGACCCGCCTCGACGGCGCATTTCACCTGGGCGGCCGCCGCCTCGTTGATCTTGTCGACGTTCCTTGCGGAGGTCGCCACGGGGAGCAGGAGAAAGCCCCCGATTCCGGCGTCCCGCTCGCAGCGAAGGAGGTCGGAGAAGGTGCCGCTCTCCGGGACCGTAAAGCCGTAGAAGCTGCCGAGATTGGCCGCCGCTTTGTCGGCTATGGCGTCGGGATAGATATGGGTGTGTGCGTCAATGATTCTGTACATCGCTGGGTGCCTTTCCGAAAGGGATAACTTTTTGCTTCCATTATATCACAGGGAAGCGGCGTTGTCAAATCGCACCGGGCGATGACCCGGAGGTGCGATTTTTAAAAATTTAACATTTATTTCTTGAAATGTATTATAATATATTATAAAATGGAATGTATGGGAATTGAACCATAATCACGGTACGGAAGGAAGACGGAAGAGATATGGAAGAAGAAATCAAAAAGGGCGGTATCTCGGTGCAGACCGAGCATATTTTCCCGATCATTAAAAAATGGCTGTATTCGGATAAGGATATTTTTCTGCGGGAGATCGTTTCCAACGCCTGCGACGCGGTGACCAAGCTCCGCCGGCTCAGCTCTCTCGGACAGGTGTCGGAGATCGACGGGAACTACCGGATCACGGTAAAGGCCGACAAGGAGGAGAAGACGATCACCGTTTCCGACAACGGGATCGGCATGACGGAGGAGGAGCTTGACAAATACCTGTGCAGCATTGCGCTGTCGGGGGCGCTCGACTTCATTCAGAAGTACGAAGGGGAGGATGCCGGGAGCAACGGGATCATCGGCCATTTCGGCCTCGGCTTCTATTCCGCCTTTATGGTCAGCGAGCGCGTTACCGTCGTGACCAGATCCTATACCGGCGCTCCCGCCGTTCGCTGGGAATGCAGCGAGGCAGGGGACTATACCCTGTCCACTGCCGAAAAGGACGGACGGGGAACCGATGTGATCCTGCATATTGCGGAGGGGGAAGAGGAGTATCTGGAGGATGCCCGCCTGAGGAGCATCCTGGAGCAGTACTGCTCCTTCATGCCGGTTGAGATCTACTACGAAGGGGAGAAAGCGCCGGAGACGGAAAAGAAGGAGGACGGAGAGGCGGCGGAGGAGACGCCCAAGCCGATCAACGACACCCATCCGCTCTGGATGAAGAACCCCTCCGACTGCACCGAGGAGGAATATCTGGCCTTTTACCGCAAGGTGTTCCACGATTACCGCGAGCCTCTGTTCCACATTCACATCAACGCCGATTATCCGCTGAATTTCAAGGGAATCCTCTATTTTCCGAAGATCACGAACGAGTATGAAAGCCTGGAGGGACAGGTCAAGCTCTACTACAATCAGGTCTTTGTCGCAGACAATATCAAGGAGGTCATTCCCGAATTCCTGCTGATGCTGCGCGGGGTGATCGACTGCCCCGAGCTGCCGCTCAATGTCTCAAGAAGCTATCTGCAGAACAGCGGTTATGTGGCGAAAATGTCGCAGCACATCGTCAAGAAGGTCGCGGATAAGCTCAACGCTCTCTTCACCAACGAGCGGGAGAATTACGAAAAGCTCTGGCCGGATATCAAGATTTTCGTCGAGTACGGAAGCCTTCGGGAGAAGAAATTCTACGACCGCGTCAAGGGCTCGGTGATCTATCCCCTCACGACGGGACGGTATGTGACCCTCGACGAGTATCTGGAGCAGGCGAAGGAAAAGCACGGAGATACGGTCTACTATGCGACCGACAAGACGGTGCAGGCTCAGTATATCTCGCTGCTTGAGCAGGAGCAGATCCCCGTCGCATATCTCGACAAGGGGCTTGACAACCAGTTCATCTCGATGATCGAGCAGGATCGGTCGGTCAAGTTCTTCCGCGTCGACGCGGGCGTGGCCGACGTTCTCAAGGGAGAGGGCGAAAGCTATGAAAATCCCGCGCTTGCGGAGCTGTTTGTCAAGGTCAGCGGCAACGAAAAGCTGAAGGTCTCCTTCGAAACGCTGAAGGAGACGACGCTCCCCGTGATGCTGACCGTCCCGGAGCAGGAAAGACGCTTCGGGGAGATGATGAAGCTCTACGGAATGCAGGGAGGGGAGCTGCCTGCGCCGGAAGGAGAGTTGGTGCTGAACGCAGGAAGTCCGATGATCCGCAGGCTGGCGGAGAAGCTCGATACCGACCGGGAAAGCGCGGAAAAGGCGGCGAAATATCTCTACGGCCTTGCCGTTCTTGCCCAGAGGAAGCTGACGGCCGACGAGCTGAAGAGCTTCCTCGCGGGAAGCTACGGGCTGCTTGACAGACTGATCTGAACCGTCCACGAAGGGACGGAAGGTCGACGGCGGAGGGGAATATGGTATACGATAAACAGAATATCATCCTCGGAAACCTCTGCCGCGCCGGAGCGGAGCAGACGGCGGCGCTGGAAAAGCGGCTTGCCCATCTCGGAGAGCTGGCGGGGCTGCTGGCGGAGGAGGCGGGGGAGGAGGAGATCTTCTTCCGCGATCCCGGCTTTGCCGCCGCGTACCGGGAGCTGATGCGGCGCTCTGCGGCGGAGGGAGGCGCGCCGGTCAATGCCGAACGCCTTTCGGTGATCGGCGGGGCTCTGACGGCCTTTGAGCGGGCGTACGTCTGCCGCCGCCTGACCGACAGCCTCGGCATCCGCGGCATCCGATCGGTCGGCACTTACTTTGAGGACTATACCGATGACGGGAACGAAACGGTCTGCTATGTCCCCAACTCCTATGCCGACGAGGCGTTTTCCCGCTTCGCCGGCAGGATGAAGGAGCCGAAAGTCCTCTACGGGCATGATTTTACCGAGATATGCGAAAGCGTTTATTACGAGCGCGCCGCGTACTGCCTTCTGCCGATCGAAAACTCATCGGACGGGAGATTGGCGGGCTTCAGGAGACTGATTGCCAAGTACGGACTGAAGACCGTGATGACGACATCGGTGAAGACGGCACAGGAGGGGGAAGCGACAGTGTTCGCGCTGATGCGGAAGAATATCGTGATTCCCGACTGCCCCGGCGACAAGTTTTTCGAGCTCAGGATCAGAACCGATGAGGCGCTGACGGCGCTGCTCTGCGCCGCTGACGCCTGCCTGATGAAGCCGGTAAGCCTCTATTCGGTACCGGAGCGGGCGGGATTTTACGATGCGGTCTTCGCGGTGAGCGAGGAGGGCATCTGCGGATTTCTGAGCTTTTTGTTTCTTGAATACCGTGATTTTCGGGTGACCGGCTTTTTCGGGACCTTGCAGCCCGACGACGCCGGAACGAACAGGAAAGGATAGGATCGCATTTTGAACAGTACAGTAAAACAGGAATATGAACGGTGGCTTGCCTCCGACAAGGTCAGCCCGGAGATGAAGCAGGAGCTTCTGTCCCTTCGCGATCGGGAGGAGGAGATCCGCTTCCGCTTCTCGGCTCCTCTCAGCTTCGGAACGGCGGGGCTGCGCGGCACAATGGGCGGCGGGATCAACAATATGAACATCCATACCGTCGGAAGAGCCACCCAGGGCTTTGCCGATTATATCAAGGCTCAGGGCGGGGGCAGCTGTGCGATCGCCTGCGATACGCGGAATAATTCCGCCCTCTTCTCCCGCGTCGCCGCGGAGGTGCTGGCGGCGAACGGAATCAAGGCATACCTCTTCGACGGAGCAAGACCCACCCCGGAGCTCTCCTTTGCCGTGCGGGAGCTGGGCTGCATCGCGGGCATCAACATCACCGCCTCGCATAATCCGAAGGAGTACAACGGCTATAAGGCCTATTGGTCGGACGGAGCGCAGCTTGCGCCGGAGCAGGCGGAGGCGGTCTCGGCGTATATCGATGCCTGCGACGTACTGGACGGGGTCAGCTCGATGCCCTTTGACGAGGCGGTTTCCGAGGGGCGGATCGTCGTGGTCGGCAAGGAGCTTGACGAGCGGTATATGAGCTGCGTGCTGGCACAGCGGGTGAAACCCGAGGCCATTCCCTCCCAGCGCGATATGACAGTGGTCTACACCCCGCTTCACGGCGCGGGAAGCCGCCTTGTCCCGGAAACCCTCCGCCGCGCGGGGCTTGTCAATATCATCACCGTGCCGGAGCAGACCGAGCCCGACGGGGATTTCCCGACTGTGAAATATCCGAACCCAGAATTTCCGGAGGCTTTCGCCCTCGGGGAGAAGCTGGCCGCCGAAAATGGCTGCGATCTGATCATTGCGACCGATCCCGACGCCGACCGTATGGGGATCATGATCCGCGACGGCGAGGGATATACGGGACTGACCGGCAATCAGGTGGGATGCCTGCTGCTCGACTATATCATTTCCGCCTGCCGTGAAAAGGGCGGCGTCCCGAAGGACGCCTACGCGGTCAAGAGCATTGTCACCACCGAGCTGGCAAGCGAAATCTGCCGTGAAAACGGCGTTACGATGTTCGACGTTCTCACCGGCTTCAAATTTATCGGAGAGGTGATCAAGAAGCACGAGGAGCAGGGCTGCGGCAGCTATCTGCTCGGCTTTGAGGAGAGCTACGGCTACCTCAAGGGCACTTACGCCAGGGATAAGGACGCCGTCGTGGCGGCGCTGCTGGTGGTCGAGATGGCGGCCTCCTATCGGGAAAAGGGCATGACGCTCAAAAACGCCGTCGATTCCCTGTACAAGCGCTACGGGCATTACGGGGAGGCGGTCATGAACCTCTCGATGCCGGGCGTTGATGGCAAGGAAAGAATGCGCGCCGTGATGCAGGGCCTTCGCGGAAGCGCCCCCGCCTCCCTCGGCGGAGAGGCGATCAGAACCGTGCGGGACTATCTTGCCGGCACCATCACTGACCTGTCGGACGGAAGAACCGAGCCGACCGGGCTGCCTTCCTCCGACGTTCTCTACTATACGACGGACAGCTGCGTCGTCGTTTTCCGTCCGTCGGGAACCGAGCCGAAGATCAAGGTCTATTTCATGGCGAAGGGGAAGGACGGAGAAGAGGTGAGCCGTCGGCTTGCCGCCTGCCGCGCCGACGCGGAGGCATTGCTTGCAAAGAAGGACTGAATCGGCCTCAGGACTCGCTGAAATCCCCCTCGCTTCTTGACAAGCGGCGGGATTTATGGTATCCTATATTATGGAATGATTTTTTTGCCGTTACGGCGGCTTCGGGAGACCCCGGGAAAGGATAGGTGATTTGCATGGCAACAGAGGATGCAATCATGGTTCACAAAAACGAGATCGTTTTCTGCGATAAGAAAACCGACAAAAGCCGTTTCAAGCACTATCGGCTGACCCCTGCCAATCTGACGAAGATCGTGTTTGACTATGCCTACAGAAAGACCTTCTTCGGACTGAAAAAGGAGCTGGAGGAGAGGATTGTTTTTTATGTGAACGATCCCGATATTCCCTCGGAGCTGATTGTGTGCGAGCATGAAGAGGAGAATTTCCGCCGCTTCCGCGGGGGACTCCGCAGCTTTGTTGACGACAATAAGGTTGCGCTGGAGATCAAGAGCGCAGAGGAAGCAGTCAAGTAAGTGAGCGCGGGGATGTCGCAGCGACATCCCCGTTTTGCCGTTTTCACGGGAAAACGGGCGGAACAGAGGACGGGGGCGCGGGATGACCTATCAGGAATACAAAACCGAATACCGCATCACCCTGGATCACGATCAGGACAAGGCCTGCGCACAGACGGAGGGCCATGTTCTGCTGCTCGCCGTGCCGGGAAGCGGCAAGACGACCGTCATGACCGCCCGCCTCGGCTATCTGGTGAGAGGGCTGGGCGTGCCGCCCGACGCCATCCTGGCGGTGACCTACAGCGTGGCAGGCGCGCGGGAGATGAAGAACCGCTTCGAGCGGCTTTTCGGTCCGTGCGGGATCGAAATACGAACGATCAACGGCTACTGCGCAAAGATCATCGGCTGCTATGAGCGCCTATACCGACGGAAGGCATTTCGGCTTTTGGAGAACGAGGGGGAGGTCTCCCGGATTCTGCGGGAGATCATGCGGGGCTGCGGGGGCTTTCCCTCCGAGAATGAGGTGCGGGACGTCAGAACCGCCGTCACCTACTGCCGCAATCAGATGCTCACCGAGCAGCAGATTGCCGACGCCATCCATATCGAGGGGCGCGATTTCCCCGAGATATATCGCCTCTACCGACGCTTCAAGATCGAGAATCGTCTGATGGATTATGACGACCAGCTTTCCTACGGCTATCATATTCTCTGCCGATGCCCGGAGGTCAACCGCGCCTATGCGGGGCGCTTTCGCTATGTCTGCGTCGACGAGGCGCAGGATACCTCCAAGCTGCAGCATATGATTTTGCGGAAGGCGGCGGAGGTCAGCGGCAATCTTTTCATGGTCGGGGATGAGGATCAGAGCATCTACGGCTTCCGGGCGGCCTATCCGGAGGGGCTTCTGGAGTTTGATCGTCTCTATCCCGATGCCTCCGTCGGCTTCATCGTGCGGAATTACCGCAGCAGCGGGACGATCGTGGCGGCAGCCGATCGCTTTATCGCCGCCAATACCGAACGCCGGATGAAGCATATGTTCACCGAGAACGACGCAGGTGAACCGATCCGCCGCACCGAACTGTCGGATCTGCGGGAGCTTCCCGCCTATCTCTGCAACATTGCCGCGTCGGCGGGGGAAAAAGGCAAGATCGCCGTGCTTTGCCGCCTGAATGATTCGCTGATTCCGCTGATCGACGCGCTCAGCGCCGCAGGACTCCCCTTTTCGGTCCGGGACGGGGACGGGCTCTTTTTTACTCACTATATCGTGACCGATCTGATCGATATCCTTCGGTTTGCCTCCGATCCCTTTGATCCCGCGCTGTTTGAGAGGCTGTATTATAAATTCTCCGCCGGCGTCGGACGCAATGACTTTGAATATGCCCTGCGGCATAACGTCGGACGGGAAATGCTCTCCTATCCCGAATATCTGGCCTCCTGTCCGGTCTGCTCCGAACAGGTCAGAAAGCGGATGCGGCGGGTGGCAGACGTGCTGTTCCGCATCAATTCCGCCGACAGCTATGAGGCGATGCGGCTGATCATCGACCGCTCCGGCTACGGATCGTACCTGGCCAAACGCTCCAAGGATGTGTCGAAGGTGAATACCATGCTGGCGCTGGCCGACCGGATGCGGGATAAAACCTCCTTCTTCCGCCGCCTCGGGGAGCTTGCCGAGGTGATCAGGCGGGGGAGCGAGTCGAAGGATGGGATCATTCTGTCGACCATCCATTCCGCCAAGGGAATGGAATTCGATCATGTCATTCTCTGCGACGCCAGAAACGGAATCCTCCCCTCTGTGACCGAGCCGGCCGACGGCAAGGGCTACTCCGAGGAGGAGCGGAAGCAGCGGGAGGAGGATCGGCGGCTCTTTTACGTCGGGGTGACAAGGGCGATCGGGCGGCTGGAGCTGGTCACATACCGAAAGGCCTTCGGGGAGGACTGCGGCGGCTGGGAGTTTGTCTCGACGCTGCTGGGACAGCCGGAAAAGAAGCCCTCTCCCGCCGGCCGGAAAAAGGAGGAGCATCCCGTCACGGAGGAGCTTCTTTCCTCCTTCTCGGTCGGGGATGAGGTGTTTCACAAAGCCTTCGGAGACGGGGTCATCATCGGCAAGCGGGGCAGCTTTGCCGAGATCCGCTTTTTCCGTCTGACCGTGCCGAAGCGGATTGATCTTGCGGTCTGTCTTGAAAAAAGGCTGCTTCGCCGCCGCTGAAGTGCGGCTGTATGATCGAAAGGAAGCGTGTTATTCTATGGAAAAACCGAGCATACTGTGTTATGGGATCGACGAACGGGAGGTCTCCCGCCTTGAGAAGGCGGCGAAGTGCGTCGGCGCATCGGTGCGGAAGCCTCTTCCCGCCGAATATTCTCTGCCGATTGCGGCAGCGGCGGCAAACCTGCCGGTACGAAGGCCCTACGAGGGGCCGCTGCTGCCGGAGGGAATGCTGGTCTTTGTCAGCTTCCCGGAGGGAACGCTCGATCTGCTCCTGTCGGAGCTGAAGAAAAACGGCATCGGAATCGGGATTCTGAAGGCGATTCTCACGCCCTATAATGCCGTCATGACGCCCTTTGCGCTCTACGAGGAGCTTTGCCGCGAGCGGAAGGCGTTTTTGCAGAGAAAATAATGGGTTTGGAAAGGGATTAAACTATGACCGGGAACAACGAACAAAAGGAACTTCGGCAAACCAAGGCTAAAAAAGCCGCTCCCGCGATCATCCGCCTCTTTCAGGGGATGCTGATCGGCGTCGGGGGGATTCTGCCGGGGATCAGCGGCGGGGTGATGTGCGCCATCTTCGGTCTGTATCAGCCGGTGATGGAGTTTCTGGCGCATCCGATCCGGAATTTCAAAACGCATATCCGGCTGCTGCTGCCTGCGGGAATCGGGCTGGTGCTGGGCTTTCTCGGACTTGCGAAACTGGTGCTGATGCTGTTTCAAAGCAACGAGATTGTCGCTACCTGCGTGTTTGTCGGGCTCATCCTCGGGATGCTCCCCTCCCTTTGGAAGGAAGCGGGGGAGAAGGGGCGGAAGCCCTCCTCCTTTGTCACGATGGGCGTGTCCTTTGCCGTGATCTTCGGCATTTTTCTTGCGCTGGAATTGATCGCGGATGCCTCTCTTGCCATCACGCCGAATCTCTGGTGGTTCTTTGTTTCGGGAGTGCTGTTCGGTTTAGGGATCGTCGTGCCGGGGATGAGCGCCTCCTCCCCGCTGCTCTATCTCGGTCTGATGGAGCCGCTTTTGGATGTGGCGAGCAGTTTTATGGATAGCGTCGCGCACTTCCTGGCAGGCGGCGTCAGCTTTGCCGAGGCGGTCTCCGCCATGCGCTTCGATGCGGCGATCCCCTTCGTGCTGGGGGTGGCGGCGGTCTTCGTCTCCCTCTCACGGCTTGTGAATTTCCTGATCGGGAAATATTATTCGCAGTTTTATCACGGCATCTTCGGCGTTGTCGCGGCGACGACGCTGCCGATTCTGATTTTCAAGCTGGAAGCGTCAAAGGACCTCCTTGTCAAGCTGCTCTGTCTGGTCGGGGGCTTTGCCGCCGCCTGGCTGCTTGACAGGATCAGCCGGAAATATACCGAAAATGCATAGCCGAAAGGAAGGGCGATCATGAAGACACTGCTCCTGATAGACGGAAACAGCATACTCAACCGCGCCTTTTACGGAATCCGTCCCCTGACCACCTCCAAGGGGCTGTATACCCACGCCGTCTACGGCATGGCGAATATCGTGCTGCGGCATCTGGAGGACATCAAGCCCGAATATGCCGCCGTCGCCTTCGACGTCAAGGCGCCGACCTTCCGCCATCGCCGTTACGATGGCTATAAGGCGACAAGAAAGGGGATGCCGGAGGAGCTGGCGGTGCAGCTCCCCTATGCCAAGCAATGCATGGCGGCGCTCGGCTTCCGGGTGCTGGAGCTGCCGGGCTACGAGGCCGACGATATCCTCGGCACCTGCGCGGCGTTCGGGCGGGAGGATCCCGGGCTCGCCGTCGACATTCTGACCGGCGACCGCGATTCCCTGCAGTTGATCCGCGATAACGTAGCCGTCCTGCTCGCCGGAACGGGGGAGACGGTGACCTATCGGCGGGATCGGTTTTTC
The DNA here is from genome assembly GCA_944384585.1 of uncultured Clostridia bacterium. Lineage (GTDB taxonomy): Bacteria > Bacillota > Clostridia > Oscillospirales > CAG-272 > Colimorpha_A. The sequence goes on from CALWTY010000021.1 coordinate 26,839, forward strand.
GAACGGTACGGGATCACGCCGGAGCAGTTTGTCGACGTCAAGGCGCTGATGGGCGATTCCTCCGACAATATTCCCGGCGTCCCCGGCATCGGGGAGAAGACGGCGCTGAAGCTGATCTCCTCCTTCGGCTCCCTCGACGAGGTCTATCGCAGGCTGGACGGCAATGAGATCGCCCCCGCAGTCGTCAAAAAGCTGGAGGCAGGCAGGGAAAGCGCGTATCTGTCGCAGGAGCTGGCGCAGATCTGCTGTGATGCGCCGCTCGGGATTTCGATGGCAGAGCTGCGGTACGACGGCTTCGACCGTGACTCCCTGCGCAGTCTTTTGACCGAGCTTGAGCTTTCCTCCCTTCTGAAGCGGCTCGGGCTCGATCGGGAGGAGGAGAGCGCCGGGGAGAACGGAACGGTCCCCGCTGCCGAACCGATGCTGCCTGCCGTCTCCCTGACCCCCGAGCGCCTGGCGGAAAAGGAGTTAAGGTATTGCTCGGTGCTTTTCTCCGACAGCGAAATGACGGTCTACGACGGGAAGCAGCTCTATCGCGTCGGATATGACGATCCGTCGGAGGTGGCTGCCTTCTTTTCCGATCCCGGACGGACGGTCATCGTTTCCGATTCCAAAAAGCTCTGCCTGACCTTCGGAAAACCTGCCTGTCAGGTTTTTGATGCCGTTCTGGCCGCTTATGTCGACGATCCCTCCGAGAGCAATTACGATCTGCACCGCCTCTCCGTCAAGTATCTCGGCCGCCCGAACGCAGACGAGCCGACGCGCCTGCTCTATGAGCTGGCGCCGGTGCTGAACGAGCGCCTGAAGGAGACCGGGCAGTCGTCGCTCTACTATCAGATCGAAGAGCCGCTTGCCTATGTGCTGGCGGAGATGGAGCGCTGCGGCTTTCGCGTCGATCGGGAGGGGCTTGCCGCCTATTCCGACGAGCTGCAGAAAAAATGCGACGACCATACCGAGGCGATCTATGCGCAGGTGGGGCATCCCTTCAATATCAATTCCACTAAACAGCTCGGAGAGGTGCTGTTCGGGGAGCTGGAGCTTCCGATCCTGAAAAAGACCAAAACGGGATACTCCACAGACGCCGAGACGCTTGACAAGCTGCGCCCCTATCACCCCATCATCGACGCGATCCTGGAATACCGACAAGTGGCAAAGCTCCGCTCCACCTACTGCGAGGGGCTTCTCAAGGTGGCAGACGAGGAGGGGCGGGTTCACAGCAGCTTCAATCAGACGGTGACGGCGACGGGGCGGCTTTCCTCCTCCGAGCCGAATCTGCAGAATATTCCGATCCGCACCGAGACGGGGCGTCGGCTTCGGAAATTTTTCCTGCCGAAGAACAGCGATTACGTCCTCGTGGACGCCGACTACTCGCAGATCGAGCTGCGGGTGCTGGCTGCCGTGTCGGGGGATGAGCATATGATCAGGGCCTTTGCCGAAGGGGAGGATATCCATACGATGACGGCGGCGTCGGTCTTCGGGGTGTCGCCCGAGGAGGTGACGGAGGAGCAGCGCAAGCGCGCCAAGGCGGTCAATTTCGGCATCGTTTACGGCATCAGCGCCTTCTCGCTGGGAAACGATATCGGCGTTTCGAAATACGAGGCGGATCGCTATATCCGCCAATATCTCGCCCGCTATCCCGGCGTCAGCGCCTATCTGGAGCAGACCGTCGAGAAAGCAGGACAGGACGGCTATGTGACGACGATTTTCGGACGGCGTCGGTATATTCCGGAGCTGTCCTCCCCGAAGAAGCAGCTTCAGGCCTTCGGCAAGAGGGTGGCGATGAACAGTCCGATCCAGGGAGCGGCGGCCGACATCATCAAAATCGCCATGATCCGAGTCGCTGAGGCGCTGGAGAAGAGCGGCATCGACGCAAGGCTGATTCTGCAGGTGCATGACGAGCTGATTCTGGAGGCGCATCACAGCTGCGCCAAGGAGGCGGCCGATCTGCTGAAGAGGGAGATGGAGTCGGCGGTAACGCTGCCGGTCCCCCTTTCGGTCGATATCGGGATCGGGGATAATTGGTACGAATGCTGAACCGCGGTCGCATGGGATATCAGACCGCTTCCGCAGCAGAAAAAAAGGGCTTCCGGGGTCGTGCGTGACTTCGGAAGCCCGTTTCTTTATTCCGTGAGGCGGAATTGCCGCTAAAAAGGTGTATGGCGTCCTCGGGAGCTTCAATGCCCGGCGAGGTCGGTGTTGTTGCTTGCGGGATGAGAGGAGTTGAAGAAGAGAATGGTCAGATATTCTCCCTCGCCCGGCTCGGTGTCATAGGAGAGCGTCGTATGCTCGAGATATTTCGATTCGATCCGGACGCCGGTCTGCCCGGTGATCTCCACGATCTCAAAATCCTCCTTCAGGGCGGAAATCAGCGCGTCGGGATCTGAAACCGAGTCCTTTTTCACCAAAGCAGCGCCGAAATACTGAATGCCGTTTCCGTTCCCGTTCAGTTTTCCGTAAATGCCCTTCGCTTCGAGAATGCCGTCGTCGGTGGCCGCCGAGACGGTTTCGGTAAAGGTATCCATCATCGTGTTCAGAAGGAGGCGGTTGGATGCGCCGAAGAACCTGCAGGAGGCCAGAAGCCCGACGGTGACGGCAAGGAGGAGTATCATTCCGATTCTGTTTCGATTCATGTCAGAGCTCCTTTCTTACGACAGCAAAGAATTTGCGCTGCCGATTATTTATATGATATCACGGGTCGGCGGGATTGTCAAGAGGGACGGCCCGCGGCGGTCTGCGAACAAAACGTCTCTTGACAAATCCGCCGCTTTGTTGTATCCTGTTGACGGCATATTCCTGCCGCACGCCCCAATGGGCGGAAACTCTGTTGCGATGAGGTGTCAAGTATGACAGAAAAAGAAAAACGGGATCTCGGTTATCTCTATAACGCCAATTACGACGAGGAGCTGATCGGGGAGATTATCGGAACGAACGATCTCTGCCATGACTACAATCAGCTCCGCCCCTCCGATTGGGAGGCAAGGCGGGCGCTGCTGAAGAGGATCATCGGAAAGCTGGGAAAGGAAGCGGTGGTCAACGCACCCTTCTGGTGCGATTTCGGTTACAATGTCGAGGCCGGGGACTGCTTCTTTGTCAATCGGAACTGTCAGATCCTCGACGGCGGACGGGTGACCTTCGGGGATCACGTCTTTATTGCGCCCAACTGCGTCTTTACGACGGCGGAGCATGCCCTTGACGTGGAGCAGCGGAACGAGGGATTGGAGGTGGCGCTCCCGATCAAGGTGGGAAACAACGTCTGGATCGGCGCGGGGACGACGGTGCTCGGCGGGGTGACCATCGGGGACGATACCGTGATCGGCGCGGGCAGCGTCGTGACGAGGGATATCCCGTCGGGCGTGATCGCCTGCGGCGTTCCCTGCCGCGTTCTCAGGAGCATCACGGAGGCCGATCGCGACCGCTATCCGCATTGTCCGTGACGGAAGGAGGCGCTGCCGCCCCCGTCATAGCTCCGGCAAAAGATCACGTCAGTGGGGAGCGGACTGCCGGGAGCCTGCAAGGACAGGCTCCCGGCAGCAGGAGCTCCGGGCAAACTCATTCCCCGATCTGCCGTCTTGTCCGAAAAAAACCGCCGCGGGAGCAGCCGTAACGCTTGCTTCCGCGGCGGTTTTACTGCAGGAATGTACAAAGCCCTGTCATCTGTGTGTCTTCCGCGCTTGGAGAGTGATGCCGATGGAGGGGAATCGGAGCCCCGGACAGGAGGCTATGCCGTGGCGCTGCTTGTCTTGGCGGCGGCCTTCTCCGGCTCCCCGCCGCCGGGGATCGCGCCCATCTTCTGCTGCGCCATGACGAGCTTGTAATAGATGCCCTTGCGCTCCAGCAGCTCGGTGTGTGTTCCGAACTCCGCCACCTTGCCGTGATCCAGCACCAACAGACGGTCGGCATTGCGGAGGGTGGAGAGGCGGTGCGCGATGGCGAGGGTGGTGCGGTTGCGGATCAGCTTCTTCAGCGCGTCCTGGATCAGCTTTTCCGTCTCGGTGTCAAGGGCGGCCGTCGCTTCATCGAGGATGAGGATGCGGGGATTATGGATGATGGCGCGCGCGATGGCGATGCGCTGACGCTCTCCGCCCGACAGGGAGTAGCCGCTTACGCCGACCACGGTGTCATAGCCCTGCGGCAGATCCATGATGAAATCGTGGGCGTTTGCGGTTTTGGCCGCCTCGATGATCATCTCGTCGGTGGCGGAGGGGCAGGCATAGGCGATATTGTCGCGGATGCTGCCGGCGAAGAGAAAGGTCTCCTGAAGCACCACCCCCATCTGGGAGCGGAGCGCCTCCTGGGAGATATCCTTGATGTTCACGCCATCTATCTCAATCGAGCCGGTGTTGACGTCGTACAGGCGCATGATCAGATTGATCAGCGTCGTTTTCCCGGAGCCGGAATGACCGACGATGCCGATCATCTCGCCGGGGTGAATCCTGACCGACACGTTGGTGAGAACGGGATTGTAGCTTTCGTAGCCGAAGGTGACGTTTTTGATATTGATTTCGCCGTGAATGCGGATGTCGATCGGCAGGCTGATATCCCCGACTTCCGGGGTTTCCTCAAGGATCTCGAAGACCTTGCTTGCCGAGGTGAGAAAGCGGGAGATATGGCGCGGGACGGAGGTCATCCAGATCAGAGGGGAGTAGACGATATTGGCGTAGGCGTTGATCTGATGGAGCGTGCCGAGCTGCATCTCGCCGTCAAAGAGCAGGATGTTGCCGTAGAGCAGGATCAGATAGCTGCCGAGGCGGATGGCAAAGGTGACAATCGGGAAGAAGGTGTCAAAGAGCATCTCGTTCTTCTCGGTCTGGCGGGCGCTCCGCAGGCTGCTTTGGCGGAAGCGCTCGATTTCCCGCTTTTCCTGCCCGAAGCTCTTGACGACGCGGATGCCGCTGAAGATATCCTGAAGCTGTCGGTTGACTTTATTTTCAAGATTCCAGCCGCGGCGGTTCTTCAGATCCATCGTCGACCAGAATTTCTTGATCAGAAAGATCGAGAAGGGGATCGGGACAAAGATGAAGAGGCACATGACGGGATTGATCACCAGCATCACGACCATGGCGACAAGGAAGGAAACGCTCTGCACGAAGATGTTCGGGAGCTGATTGGTGACAAAGTCCTGCATGACAGCGGTGTCGTTGTTGACCCGACCCATCAGATCGCCGGTGGAGCGGCGCTGCAGCGAGGAGAGGGAGAGGCTTTCGAGCTTCTCATAGAGGATGTTCTTCATCATCATGATGAAGCGGTTTCCCGAGACGGCGGAGCAGCGCGACTGGATCACGCCGAGCGCCCGCTGGAAGAGATCGATCGAGACAATGGCGCAGACGATAAGGATAAAGCCGGCCATCGAGCCGCGCTCCGTTCCGCTGAGCGGTTCGAGATATTCGTTGACCGCCTGTCCCTCAATCCACGGGACAAGAAAGGAGAAAACGACGCTGAAGATCGCCACGATAAAGGGGAAGCACATCATCAGACGAAGACCCTTCGTCATCGCGAACATCTTCCGGTAGACCTCCATCCGATCCATGCAGTAGGGGCAGATAGTGGTGTTGTTGACGTAGGGGCGGCCGCACTTGGGGCAGAAGCGCTCCGGCAGATCGTTTGTGATGGGATCGGTGCCGTGCTGTTCCGCAAGGATCTCGCAGGCGCGGATGATCACGGAATACCGTGCGAGATTCCGCCCGGAAATGAAGCGGCAGACAAGGCGGGAGACGCCGCCTGTCCTGACATAGAAGCCGCAGCTTCCGTACATGACCTCGACGCGGAAATCATCCGATTCCGCGATCGGCAGGGACAGGAGCAGCTCCCCGTTCAGGAGCTTGTAGAGCTTTCGGTCGGTGATGGCCAGAAAGCCCTTGACGAAGCGGTCTCCCTCGATATTGTAGGGGACGCAGTACATCAGCTTTTCGCCGCCCGACGCCGATTCCAGGGCGGTCCTGTCGGCGTCCGACAGTTCATACATCAGTTTCATGGTGATACCTTGACCTTTCCCGCCGGTTACAGATAGATCTCGATCTTCTTGTAGCCGGAGGCGTCGAGCTTGGAGGGATCGGGAACGGTGAAGCAGTTGCCGTCGATGTCGTTGATGAAGACCTTCCCGTCAATGAGGGTTCTGATGTTGCTGAAGGGATTGTTGAGGACGAAAACGATATGGCCGGCCGTCGTCTCGCAGTCCCAATAGGAGTATCCGAATTTTTCCTTGACCGAATTGATTTTGGTGATCTCGGGGGTGAAATAACGGCGGTCCAGCTCCTCAAGGAAGAGGCGCTGCGTCGGCTCGTCGAAATCCGACAGGCGGCGCACCATCCCGATTTCCTGCCCATGCTCGTTCTTGATGATGCTGACCTCCCGCACCGAGAGGAATTCGTCGGGAGAGGTGACGGGGAAGGCGCGGTAGACGGCGACGCGCTCGAAGATCTCCCGCTCCCCGTCCTCCGCAGTCAGCTCAAGGGAGATCAGCCCCCCCTCCGAGCGGTAAAAGCGTGCGTTTTCCGGCGTGAGAGGGACGGAGACTCTGCGGTCGTCAAGCGCCGGGATATCGTCGTCAAGAAGCTCGTCTTTTTTCTTTGTATCGTTCATGTCGGCAGTTCCTTTCACATACCCTGAAGTATCCGCTTCATGGATTCCGCCTGGAGCTTGTACAGACGGTAGTAGGTTCCTCTTTTTTCGATCAGCTCGCTGTGCGTTCCCAGCTCGGAGACACAGCCGTTGTTGACTACGATCAGAAAATCGCAGTTCCGGAGGGTGGAAAGACGGTGCGCGATCGAGATGGTCGTCCGTCCGGCGCTGAGGCGCTCCAGCGCATACTGGATCTGCCGCTCGGTCTCGGTATCCATGGCGGCGGTCGCCTCGTCGAGGATGAGGATGGCGGGATCAAGGAGCAGGGCGCGGGCGATGGAGATCCGCTGCCGTTCTCCGCCCGACAGGGAGCGGCTGCCGACGCCGACCACCGTTTCATAGCCGTCGGGGAGGGACATGATGAAATCGTGGGCGTTGGCGGCCTGCGCCGCTTCCATGATCTCCTGCATCGTCGCCTCCGGCTTGGCGTAGCGGATATTGTCGGCAATGGTTCCCCGGAAGAGGAAGATCTCCTGGGAGACGATGGCGATGCCCTTGCGGAGCGATTCCGATTCGATATTCTTGACGTTGACGCCGTCAATCTCGACCGCGCCGGAGATCACGTCGTACATCCGGGTGATCAGATTGGCGATGGTGCTTTTGCCGGAGCCGGTGTGACCGACCAGCCCGACGTGCTGTCCCGCCTCGATCCGGAAGCTCACATCCTTCAGGATGGGGCGGTTGGGGGCGTAGTGGAAACAGACGCGCTTGAATTCGACCTGCCCGCGCAGGGGACGGAGGCTGACGGCGTCGGGGGCATCGGAGATTTCGGGAACGGTATCCATAATCTCAAACATCCGCTGCGCCGAGTTGATGACGTCGGTCATGAGATTGGTGAAATTGGTGAAGAAGTTCAAGGGCCCGAAGATCATGCCGAGGTAGCCGAAATAGGTGGTGAATTCACCGTAGGTCATGCGGTTCCCCATGACCTCAATGCCGCCGAAACCCCAGATGGCCTTGCTGGAAAGGGCGATGAGGAGCGATACGACAGGGAAGATCGAGATATGGATCTTATTGCAGGCGAGATTGGTCTCCATGCTGCGGCGGGAAAAGTGATGGAAGCGATGGGTCTCATCGGTCTCCTTGGCGAAGGCTTTGACGACGCGGATGCCGGACAGGGAGTCATTGAGCATCGAGTTGAGGTCGGCGTTCCGCTTCCAGAGCTTGCTGTAGGAGTTCCAGAGCTTCGGCAGCATGAATTTGAAGATCAGCACGACAAAGGGAACGGGAATGAAGACGATCAGGGTCAGACGGGGGTTCATCAGGAAGAGCAGCACCGTCAGACCGATGAAGTTGAGGCTGTTGATGACGAGGTTCGGGACACCGTCGATGAAGAACTGACGGACCTTGGCGGCGTCGTTGTTGACGTGATTGACCAGCCGTCCCGTCGGATTTCGGTTGAAATAGGAGAGGGACATGGTCTGCAGGGAGGAGAATACGTCGAGCTTCATGCGCTGGGTGACCCGCGCCGACAGCTTGTGGTTGGTGCGGTTCTGGAGAATGTTGATCAGCAGCGAGAGCAGCGCGGTGAGCAGAATCACCCCGACCAGGATGTAGACCCAGTTCCGGCTGTGAAGGCGGCCGAGCGTTCCGTCGGCGTTGGGAGGCGTGATCACCTGGTCAAAGAGGATCTTGCCGTTGAGGATCGGGGTGATCAGCGAGATGGCGGAGGTGAGGATCATGCAGACGATGACGGTGATGAGCATCCCCTTGTAGTCGGCGCAGTAGCGGATCAGACGCTTGAAGACCGCGGAGTTGTTCGTGCAGTATTCGCAGATGCGTCGTTCCTGATCCTGATAGACCCGACCGCATTTCGGGCATTTGAGATTGAACTGATCGAAAAGCGGATCATCGTCCGACAGCACCTCTCCCCGCTGCAGCCGCTCCAGAATGTCAAGGAAGGCGAAAAGACGCTTCTTTTTGGCATTGGTGCAGAAGGCGATCACGAAGGTCTTGAGCGATTTGCCGTAGGCGATCTCCCGTTCCCGGTTTTCCCGCTCGTCAAGGGCGGGATCCCATTCGTAGGGCGCGCCCTCCCTGGCCAGCAGGCGGTTGGAGGAGACGAAATTGTCGACATACCAGCCCGAGCAGCGCCGGACATCGTAGGCGGTGTAACCCCGGAAGGAGGCGGGCGGCGCGTTTTTGCCGCGGGGATATTTCTCGTCCGCGGAGACGTGGTCGGGAGACGAAAAGCAGTGCAGGGTCATGCTGTCGCGATCGAGGATCAGCCAGCTCTCGCCGTAATTTCCGTCGATATTCAGATCGAGGGAGACCAGAGCGTAGACCGATTCCTCCGGGATGTTCCGATCCGACAGAGCCGAGAGAATTTCCGGTGTTGGTTTTTCGAGCGGTAAAATGAGGATCATCTCCTTTTACTTACAATTCGACGCCGACGTGCCGGCGATTTTTGGTTCTTTTGCGACGGTTTGGCTTTTTGCTCTCGGTATAATACACCATTTCTGCGATAAAGTCAACCCATTTCGCGAATCTTTTTGCGGGAAATTTTCCGATCCCGGAAACTAAAAAGAATCGGATCGCGCCGGACGGCAGCGACCCGATAGACTCAGGATTTTTTCGGAATCAGCGCAAGCTCCCCGATTGCGACGGTGGGATATTGCAGCGCGTCCAGATCGAAGAGGAATTCGATTCTGTCCACCGCAGTATCGTCGTCGACGCGGAAGGGCGCGGTGCATTCGAGGATGCCGGAGGAGCCCTTGACGTTCATGCTGACCCGACAGAGCCGATGGGAGACGACGCCGTCCTTTCGAAGCGTGAGCCTGATCGAGGCTTTGACCTCCGGGCGGGCATAAAGCGTGAAGGAAAGTGCGGCATAGCGGTGGAGATCGAGGGGCATGGAGTATTCCGCCCGGACATACATTCCGCAGGATTTGCCGCTGTCGGCGTGGAGACGGACGGCGCGGTAGGCGGGGTCATAGCAGAGGGAGGTGCCGGGCAGAGGGAAGCGGACGGGATAGCTGAAGGTGTTCCGCTCGAACTCGGAGCCGGGACGGAAGGAGGTGTCCCTGTCGGGGCGGAAATGGCTGTCCATCCCGGCGGAAAGCCAGGGCTTCAGTCCCACCGAGAGGGCCTTTTCCGGCGAGGTGGTGGTGAAGGGCGCGACCGGCAGGCTTCCGCAGAAGAGATTTCCGTCGTTCTGCAGATCGGCAAGCTGATAGCAGGCGGCGTCGGGGGAGGCGATATGCTCGCTTGAGACTCTGACGACGCTGCGGGAGATCTGCTCGGCGTCGGCGGGGATAAAGGTTCCGTTTTTGCCGGCGACGAAGAAGCCCTTCAGCTCGCTTCCGCCGCAGCGGAGAGGCTGTCCGAAGGTCTCAAAGTGCAGCTCCAGCGCTCCCTTTTTTCTGACCGCCTTTTTAAAGCGGGCGGCGGTTTTCATCCCCTCTCCGCCGTAGGAGTGGTTGATCATCAGCTCACCGAGGCGTTCCCCGATGCCGTATTTGTTCGTGGGATGGATCGGATGATAGTCGTAGTAATAGGACCATTTCGCCGGCAGATCGTAGGTCGGGACAACGGCGATGCTTTCGGGATTCGCCGCGGCGGCATCGTTCATGGCCTGGTTGATATAGCCCATCCTGACATCGCCGTTTTCTCCGTAGATCCAGGGGAAGAGCAGCGTGCAGAGGAGGGGGAAGGCGGCGTCGTCGTTCTCCGCAAAGAGGCCGCGGTAAACGCGGTGATAGACCTCAAGGGCATTTTTGTAGAAGGCTCTGACGTAAGGATCGGGGCTGACGTTTGACTCCCCCTGATACCAAAGAATGCCGCGTGCTCTGACGCCGATCAGAGGGGCGACCACGCCGTTATAGAAGACAGAATCGGCGTTGAAGAGGCTCGGATAGGGCAGGCCTCTGCGATCCTCCGTCGTATAGCGGCCGACGCGGATCAGGGACTCCTTCAGCTCGCCGTCGGTAATGGGGAGCGGCAGCCATGCTTCGATCGCGCTGCCTCCGATGGAGGTGTCGATAAAGCCGAGGGGGATCTCCTTCCCTTCCTGCGCGAAGCGTTCCGCGACGACAAGCACGGCGGCGGAGGCAGCGGCGGAGGCCAGCGTCAGCCCTGCCACACTGCGGCTCGATTCCCAGCGGCCGTCGGCATCGCGGGCGGGCTCAAAGGGAGGGTTGGGGAAGTGTTCCCAGGGAAGGGAGAAGCGGTAGTAACGGATCTCGTATTGTCTGGCCGCCTCGATCAGCGCGTCTCCGTTTTCCATGATGTTGTTCCGCATTTCCATATTGGACTGTCCTGCGGCAAGCCAGACCTCCCCGAAGAGGATATCCTCCAGCACGACCTGTTCCCCTGCACAGGAAAAGGCGATCGAGTAGCGATCAAAGGAGGCGGGCTCGCCCTGAAGCGGCAGGGAAAAGCTCCCGTCGGAGCGGCAGACAGCCTTGGAGGTCCTGACGATTCCTGCGTTGGAAGAGAGCGTACAGACGACCTCGGCGCCGGGGACGGCTTCTCCCCGGAATTCCGTGACGGCGTTCTGCAAGAGAAGCGCGCCGCTTGAAAAGACTGAGTTGAGTTTCATAATGGGTTCCCCTCTGCAAGGTAATTTTTTAGCAATTGTAGCATAAATCGAGGGGTGTGTCAATACAATTTGGGAAAAAATCCCGAATATATTTGCTGTGAATTGCCTTGCCGCTTCGGGGAACGGAAGATCGATGTAAGGGTGCGGTGAGTCTGACGTTTTCCGCCGATCCGCCGCCGGTCAGCCCGAGACGAGGAAAAACACGGGAAGCCCTCCGTTCGCCCTCGGCGGGGAAGCGATGCCGTCAGCCCGGAGACGAGGAAAAACACGGGAAGCCCTCCGTTCGCCCTCGGCGGGGAAGCGATGCCGTCAGCCCGAGACGACGGAAAACACAGGAAAAAAACCGCAGACCCTCGGGGGGGAAACGACCGCACAACC
>CALWTY010000022.1 GCA_944384585.1 uncultured Clostridia bacterium
CAATTCTACCACAGGTTCGTCACTATGGATACTTTTTTCTGTTTTCTTACTATTGCAGGTTCATTTTACAATGCGCCCATAAATATTTTAGCATATTTTGATGAACATTTCTACCATCAGTATCGGGAATGATTCTTTGCATAATTACTTGCTGCCTGTCGTCGCTCCTCGCTGTATGGGGCGGTCAGACGGAAAGAGAAACGGCCTTTCTCAATATCAAACTCCATGCACTCCATCCCAATTTGAAATCATCTAGGACGGATGAGCCATACAAATAAATCGACGGCTTAACATCTGAAAGAATACTACTGATTTCGCGAACCATCTTATCTATTGCACGTTGCACAACATTTCGCCTCCATTCATTCCAGTCTGTCCGAAGGAATAAACTTGTTGACCGCTGTCCATATTGGACACAAAAGACAATAAATTCTCCCTCCGGCAAACCTCTCGCTCGCCTGTGTGTACACACATTATATCACAAAGATAGCCGCGTTTTCAATAGGACTCGCAGAAGTTATCATCCTAATAATGTAACTTTTCTGTGAGCATAAGCCGATTTGATGGTTTTTACGTTGCCGGACATACTCCACATTGAAATACCTACCTATCGGTTTTACCGTTTTGTGGTGTAATTAACGCAATCGCAAATATTCATGCTCATCAGGGAACGATATTCATCATAGCGTGATTTGCTGTTTCGTGGGGGTTTACCACGAGAATGGCAACTACTTCACCCGTTTCACTATCCTTGTCTTACAGAGCAGAAAACAAACGTTTTTCGACCCTTAAACGCACAAAAACAGGCGACATCCAACCGAAGTTGAATGTCGCCTGTTTTGTCCAATCCTGTTTCGCAGTTGCCGATTTCGTAATTTTCTCAAATTACTGTCTTATCGGCACACGCCCCTTTTCCTGCGTTTTTTAGCCCGTCGGCGGCTTCCGACGGCACTTGAGCCCCCTGCTTTTATCGGGGGAGAGGGGCATCCCATGACGGAATAAATCTCTCCTTCGCGGTGCCGCCCTCCTGGATATAGGCGTTTGTGATGCCGATTCGGCGGGCGAAGTCCAGCACCCTATCGTACTCCTCCTCCGTCAGCGGCCGATCGGGCGCGCCCTCCGCCCCCGGCATCGGGGTGTATTGATTCATGATGCTGATTCTGATGCTGTCGCCGTATTCCCGCCGCAGATATTCCAGCGTTCCGAAGGAATTTTCAAGATAGCCCGGGAGAACCAGATGGCGGACGATGACCCCCCGCATCATGATCCCGTCGTCAAAGACCGCCTCTCCCCGCTGCTCTACCATCTCCCACAGCGCTTTTTTGGCCTGCTCGGGATAATCCCGCGCGCCCGACAACTTCCCGGCGACATCGGGGTCGATATATTTGAAATCGGGGAGATAGACACTGATATACCCGCGCAGCGCGCGGAGCGTCGGCAGCGATTCGTAGCCGCCGCTGTTGTAGACCACAGGAAGCCACAGCCCCTCACGCCATGCCGCCTCCAGCGCCTCCGTGATCCACGGGACCCACGGGGTGGGGGTGACAAGGTTGATGTTGTGGACGCCCTGCGCCTGAAGCGAAAGGAAGAGGGAGGCGAGCCGATCGGAGGTAAACTCGTTTCCCGCACCGCCGCGGCTGATCTCCCGGTTCTGACAGAAGCGGCAGCCGAGGTTGCAGCCGGAGAAGAAAACGGCGCCCGATCCCCTCGTCCCCGAAAGACAGGGTTCCTCCCAAAAATGCGGTGCGGCGCGCGCAATCCGCGGGAGATTCCCGCACCGGCAGAGTCCCGCTGCGCTCCGTCGATCCGCCCCGCAGCCTCTGGGACAGAGCCGGCAATGCCGTTCGTCAAAATTCATCCGTTGATCCTTTCCGCCGGGCAGCGCGCCCGTCTGTCCGCAGCTCCGTCCGATGACGTCTACGGTTTCCCTTCGGTATCATTATACCACAGGACGGCCGATTTGAAAAGAGGAAATTCCGTCGGGGCTCCCGCCCCTCCCCGGGAGCCGGCACGCCTTTTTGCCGCCGAATTTCTTCATACTTTTACCGAATCTCCCCCAACGACAATCAATTCAGTCATCTGCTCACTGATATGTACTGCATGAATTCGCATAAAGCGGTATAATAATACTATCGTTACAAACATTCGAATGGAAAGGGTACTGTATTCATGAGCAAAGAGGTTTCGTTCAAAAACCGCGATCGGTTCATTCAGATCGGCATCGCCATTTCAACGCTGCGCCGATTCCGCGGGATGTCGCAGGACAAGCTGGCAAAGGAGGCGGGGATCAGCCGCTCCCATGTCAGCGCCATTGAGGCGCCGGGATTGGCTAACGGCTTTTCACTCGAGGTGTTCTTCAACATATCCGACGCGCTGGGAATCGATCCCGCCGATCTGATCCGCGCCGCCGTATTCCCCGATCAGATCATCAACGGAATCGGGTCCGACGACAAAACATAACCGACGGACCGTCGTCCGGTCAGGTCGTGCCCGACAAGCACCGACCGATGTCCCGTCGGGCAGTCCCCTCTCCACGGAGGAGGGGGCGCCGGCGGCCGGCGGCGGTGTATTCCCGCATCCCGCAGACAAAACGCCCCGACGCATGGAGTCGGCAGCCCGCCGACCGACGGGGCGCTTTTGCTCTGCCCGCCGCTTTTTCGGTAATACTCCGCGTTAAAGCCATCGTTTCCCCTTCGCATCCCGCCCCGGCGCTCCGTTTTTTGCGGAATCGGAGGGAGGGAAGAAAAAAAGACTTGACAAACGGATATGCTTGTGTGTATAATATATGGTAACGTCATAAAAATGCCAAAGAAAAGGGGTGACTGTACATGGTAAGAACATACCAGCCGAAAAAGCTTCAGAGATCGAAGGAACACGGCTTTATGAAGAGAATGAGCACAGCCAATGGTAGAAAGGTCCTGAAGAGAAGACGCGCCAAGGGCAGAGCAAGACTCACCCACTGAGTCGGACGCGAAGCTCCCTGCCGGTAAGGGAGGTTGTTTGTGAAGGAATTTGCGATCAAGGAAAATCATCTGTTCGTCAAGGCGTATACCAAGGGAGCGCGACAGGTCGCGCCGACCGTCTGCGTATATGTGCTGAGGGACTACAAGGCGGCCAGGCTGAAAAAGGAAAATCCGCGGAAGCAGTATCTCAACCGGATCGGCTTCACGGCGACGACCAAGCTCGGAAATGCCGTGGTGCGGAACCGATGCAAACGGATCATGCGGGCGGCTTACCGGAGTCTGCTGTCGGAGCGGAGGATCAGAACCGGGAACCTGATCGTGATCTCTGCGCGGGGACGAGCCGTTCATGCCTCCTCCGCGGAGGTCAGAGCGGATCTTGCCGGCGCGTTTTCCAAGCTCGGTCTTTTTGTCTGATCCGATCTTCACATATCATTCGGACCGGGGGGCGGTTTCCCGAACAGGGGGACGCCTTCCCCGACATTCCGGTACGGGGCTGTGGCACGGCGGTGCGGCAGCCCGCTTTTCGCTCTGTATTACAAGAGGCTGAGAGGTGAATTCCGATGAAACGACTTCTGATATGGCTGATCAGTCTGTACAGAAAATATCTCTCTCCACTCAAAAGGCCCTGCTGCCGCTTTACTCCCACCTGCTCACAGTATGCGATCGACGCGATCAGGGAGTGGGGCGTGATTGTCGGGCTTGCACTTGCGATCTGGCGCATTCTGCGCTGCAATCCATTCGGTCGAGGCGGTGTCGACCCTGTTCCCAAGCGAGGGACCCGTAAATGACGGCGGGAAAAGCCTTATAGGAGCACCGCAACGGGAAAGCTGATTACAGAGAGCTTTCGAACTAACGGAGGGTCTTGCCGACGATGCCGGCGGGCGCTTCCGTGCCCTACCTTCAAAGGAAAGGATTTCCCTCCCCGCGGAGGGATGCATTGGAATTCATGTTAGATATTATCAGAGTACCGATCGGGTATATCATCGACCTGTGCTACCGACTGATCCCCAACTATGCCATTGCCCTGCTGTTCTTTGCG
This sequence comes from uncultured Clostridia bacterium, assembly GCA_944384585.1. GTDB lineage: Bacteria > Bacillota > Clostridia > Oscillospirales > CAG-272 > Colimorpha_A. The sequence goes on from CALWTY010000022.1 coordinate 4,003, forward strand.
CTGATCATGAAGATCCTTCTCTTCCCCTTCGGCATCAAGCAGCAGAAAAACATGGTTCGTCAGGCCAAACTCCGTCCGAAGGAGCAGGCCATCCGCGCACGCTACGCCGGTCGGACCGACAAGGTGACCCAGCAGAAGATGCAGCAGGATATCATGAAGCTGTATCAGGACGAAAAGTTCAACCCCGCAAGCGGTTGTCTGCCGATGATCATCCAGGTCATCATCGTCTTCGCCCTCTATGCCGTCGTCATCAATCCTCTCCACTACGTCTGCCACATCCCGGGCGAGAACATCAATAACGTCGGGATCCATATCGCGGAGCTGTACGCCAAGGAGGAGCTTGACGTCGAGGGCATTGCCGACAATACCGTCAAGGTGATTGAGGGCATGGCAAGCGCCATCGGCGAGGACGGCAGCACCGAAAAGGTCAAAAACAGCATCACCGGCATCGAGATCGTCAATGTTCTCAGAAAGAACGGCGTGGAAAAGTTCCACGGCGACACCATGCTCCCCTCCGACTTCACAAACGACGATCTGCCCGACTTTACCATCTTCGGCGGCAGCTTCGATCTCTCGAAGACCCCGAATTTCGCCAACTTCGACTGGCTGATGCTGATCCCGCTTCTCACCTTTGTCTTTACCTTCGCCAGCATGAAGCTCACGAAGAAGCTGACCTATCAGCCGCCTCAACAGACGGGTGACGCCGCCCTCTCGATGAAGATGATGGACTACGTCATGCCTCTGGTGAGTACCTTCTTCACCTTCACGGTGCCGGCCGTCGTTGCCGTATACTGGATCTATCAGAATATTTTCTCAACGGTACAGCAGTTCGTGCTGAAGCTCATGTATCCCTACCCCGTCTTCACGGAGGAGGACTACAAAGCCGCCGAGCGTGAGATGAACAAGGGCATCAGACACAGCAAGAAAGCCGAAAAGAAGAAGTCCGTCAAGTCGGCGCATCGCATCGATCTCGAGGACGGCGAAGAGCCGGAGGAGGATCGGGAGGAGAAGGCTGCGCTTCCGAAGGCCAAGTCCTCCGGTCTTGTGCCGCCGGCCGCGCTGAAGGATGAGTCGGACAAGGATCTTCCCGACTAAAAAAGCAAGGATGTGATCATATGAAACAGGAAGTTACCGCAACCGCCAAAACCGTAGAAGCGGCAGTCGCAGCGGGCGCCGAAGAGCTCGGCGTTCCGGCCGCCGCCGTGACATATGAGGTGCTTGAGACGCCGAAAAAGGGCTTTCTCGGCTTCGGGGAAGCTCCCGCCAAGGTCAGGGTCGTCTACGTTCCGACCCCCGAGACCGTCGGACTCACCTTTGTTAAAACCGTAATCCGCGATATGGGGCTTCACGCCGAGGCAGAGCTTTCCGGGCTTCCCGGCGGCAAGCGTGAGTATATGATCCGCATCACCGGCGACGACGCCGGCGCGCTGATCGGACATCACGGCGAAACGCTCGACGCGCTCCAATACCTCACCAATCTTGCGGCCAACTGCCGCGAGGATGACGAGGAGGGCAGCTATACCCGCATCTCGGTGGATATCGCCAACTACCGCGCCAAGCGGGAGGAAACTCTCCGTAAGCTCGCCAAGAGAACTGCCGAAAAGGTACTCAAGTACAAGAGAAACATTACGCTTGAGCCGATGAACTCCTACGAAAGACGGATCATCCACTCCGAGATCCAGGGGATCGCCGGGGTGTCGACCAACTCGATCGGCGCAGACAACAACCGCCGCGTTGTCGTCATTCTGGAGGGACAGCCCCGCAGCGCCGCCCGCACAAGCGGTACGGCGCCGAGAAGCGGCGGAGCGCCGCGGAGCGGAGCGCCGAGAAAGAAGTCTGTCACGATCAGCTACGATCCCCCCGTCGTTCCCCTCTCCTCCCCCTCCGATCCGCAGCCGCGGAACAAAATCCAGAAGCGCGCCCGCTTTGACGAGTCGCTTCCCGAATATCACAGCGGCGATTGCTTCACGGAGGATACCGCCATCGACAACGCCGAGGCGGAAAACGATACCGACGAAATCTGATCCAAGCGAAAAAAAGCTGAACCCGACGCTTTGACAAAGCGAAAAGGTTCAGCTTTTTAGTTTGAAGCGGCGATGACAGCCCGTGCGGTGGGTATCATGCCGTCGTTTTGGATTTCATTTGAGCCGGGGATCGGGGCGTCGGCGCTTTCGGTCGCGCCGGGGGGAGACCATTCCGTCGTTTTGGATTTCATTTGCGTCGGGGATCGGGGCGCTGTGGGGTTCCGCAGCGATTGCGTTACGCCGATTCCGCGGCGCGTCCGTCTTCTTCGGCGGGATGTTCTCTGTCCCTTTCGTCCTTTCTCTCACCGAGCTGCTTCTCCAGAAACGCCATGCAGGCTCGTTCATATCCCTCCCTGTCAACGACAAAGCTCAGTCCGTGCCCCGCGCCCTCAACGGTAAAAAACCGGCTCTCCGCCCGACAGGCCAGATGATTCCTCCTCCCCATCTCACAGGGAACCAGCCTGTCCCCCGTTCCGTGGGCAAAGAAAATCGGGATCTCCGACTCGGCAGCGGCTTTTTCGGCGGAGGCCGCGCAGAGATCGAAGCCCGCATCAAGCCTCACCGCAAGACGGAACAGCCACAGCACGGGCATCGGCAGATGATAGCGCCGCCGCCCCTCCTCACACACGATCTCCCACGGCGAGGTATATCCGCAGTCGGCAATGATCGCCCTGACGTTCTTCGGCAGGCCGACTTCCCGCCCCGTCGCCATGACGACGGTCGCCGCTCCCATCGATACCCCGTCGGTCACGATGGGAAACGCCTCCCCGAACCGCTCCGCCAGGTACTCGCACCAGCTTCGGCAGTCAAAGCGCTCCTTCACACCGAAGGTGATGCGCTTCCCCTCGCTGTTCCCGTGGCTGCGCTGGGTGACAAGGAGAACATGGAAGCCGTTCCCGCAGAAATACTGCACCGCGCCTGCAAAATCCTCCGCCGCGCCGGAGTGGTAGCCGTGCATACACAGCACCACGCCGCGGGGCGGGGCGGATTCGGTGAAATACAGCCGTCCCGTCAGCCGGAGCCCGTCATAGGAGGTCACGGAAACCTCCTCCGCTCCGCGTCGCTTCAGCGTCTCGCGATCGGCCCTGATCTTGTCCGCCAGCTCGGGATGCTTCCTGAGATGGCGGAAAACATCATAGGGACGTCCCCGTCCGAACACGCGGCGCGACGCCCCCAGCAAACCGGCAAAGAGCAGAAGGAGCAGCCCTCCCGCCGCCGCAAGCACAATCCACAGTACCTTCATATCCCGTTTCCCTCCGTTCGATTCCGTCTCACACATTCTATCACAGAACGCAAGTTTAATCAAGAGTCATTTGATGGATTTTGCCAAAACCCTTGAAGACCGTTCCGGAATATGATATAATGAAATCGACCAAATACCGCCGCGCGGCCTTGCGGGAAACGGAAGCGCCCGCGCACCGTGAGGCGGAACCATCACTGAAAGGATACCGAACATGAATCAAGCCATTTCATCCGGGAACGGCTTCAGTGCCGACAGCATCTACAGCATCACCGACGCGCTCCTTGCCGCGGTGGACGAAGTCATCACGGGAAAGCGGCGGGAAACGGCGCTTCTGCTCGCCGCCATGCTTTCGGGAGGACATGTTCTGATCGAGGATGTGCCGGGTGTCGGAAAGACCACCCTCGCCTCCGCCGTGGCAAAAGCCGCCGGGCTTTCCTTCAAGCGCGCGCAGTTTACTCCTGACGTCATGGCGTCGGATATCACCGGCTTCAACATCTATAACCGCAAAACCGAGAGCTTCGAGTTCCGGGATGGGCTGGTCAACACCAATATCCTCCTTGCCGATGAGATCAACCGCGCCTCCCCCAAGACCCAGTCCAGCCTGCTTGAGGCGATGGAGGAGAGACAGGTGACCGTCGACGGAACCACCTACGGCATCCCCGAACCCTTCATGGTCATCGCCACCCAGAACCCCGCCGGCTTCGTCGGAACCTATCCCCTGCCCGAAGCGCAGCTCGACCGCTTCGCCGTTCGCATCAGAATGGGCTATCCGACCCCGGAGGAGGAGGTCATGATCCTCAAAAAACGTCTCACCGGCGATCCGATGGAAAAACTTGTCCGTCAGGGCAACCCCACCTCCGTCCGTCTCCTGCAGACCGCCGCACAGCAGGTCCGCGTCTCCGCCGAGATGGAGCGGTACATCGTTTCGGTCGTCTCCTCCACCCGGAGGGATCCCGCCCTTTCGCTCGGTGCAAGCCCCCGCGCCTCCCTCGCCTTGCTGAAGCTCGCGCGGGCCTGGGCGCTGCTCCGCCACCGCGACTACATCACCCCCGACGATATCGCCGATCTCTTCTGCGAGGCGATCGCCCACCGCGTCACCCTCTCCCGCGAGGCCGCAGCCTCCGGTGTGACGGCAGAAGCGGTGCTTCGCTCGATCCTTGAAACAACCTCCGTTCCCTTCGCGCCGCGCACGCGCACCGCTTCCCGATGAAGCGCCGTCTTTCCAAAAGACCCTGCGCGGGGCTTTTGACCTATGCTTCTCTCGTTGCCGCCGCCGTTATTTTTACCCAGGCCTTCCGCTCTCCCCTCTCCGCCGTTACGCTGGTCTTCGTGCTGCTCCTGCCCATTGCGGAGCTGCTCTGCTTCCTGATCTCCGTCCTCTTTGTCGGAGGAAGGATCTCCGATCAGAAGCCGGTCATCGGGAAGCTGGAATCACACCGCTGCACGCTCCGTCTCACCAACCGGAGCATCCTGCCGGTCTCCTGCGCCGAGCTGACGCTGTCAATCCCGGACGAGCCGGGCTCCGTCTGCGAAATCCGCCGGCAGACCCTTGCCATTCCACCCCTTTCCGAGGTGCGGTGCGACATTCCGCTCCGCTTCCGCTATCGGGGCGTTTATACCGTCGGCGTGCGGGAACTCCTGCTCTACGATTGGTTCCGCCTGATCCGCATCCGCAAAAAGCTCCACGCCGAGCTGACGGTGAGGGTGCTGCCCTCTCTTCTGCCGCCCTGCGGCGCACTTCCCGCCGCGGATAACGGGGATCTGCAGGAGCAAAGCTCCGATCGGAACAGTCAGACGGAATTCGGAGACATTCGCCCATATCTGCCGGGCGACAGCTTCAAGACGATCCATTGGAAGCTCTCCTCCAAGACGGAGGAGCTGCAGATCCGCAAATATCTGCCGGAAAGCGGCCGCACCGTGACGATCTTTTGCGATTTCGGCGGCCATGACGGCTATCCCTTCCCGCCCGACATTCTCCCCTGCGCTGCCGATCGGATCGCAGAGGAAGCCCTTTCCTCCGCCCGCGAGGCGGCGGCTGCCGGCTATTCGGGAAAACTGCTCTGGAGCGCGCCGGGATCCCCCGACGGGCTGGCGGTCACGGAATTCACAGACCCGAACGGCATGACGAAAACCGCGCTGGCGCTGGCGGAGGCCGACGCCGTCGGCGCTTCGGCGGGCATGAGCGGACTGCCGCAGCTCAATATCGGCTCAACGCTGCTGTTAGTGACGGCGTTCCGCTCGACCCGGACAGAAGAGGCCGTCCGAAGCGCCGTCTCGCTCTTCGGCGCGGAGCGGGTATCGGTCTGTCTCTGCGATCTGTCGGAGATGCTTTCCGGCGACCCGCAAAGCGCTTATCGGCGGGATCTTGACGCGCTTTCCCGCCGCCTGACAAGCTCCGGCATCCGCGTCACCGTCCCGAATCGGAGGAAACAGGGGGATCGGAACCATGAAAGCTGACAATATGAGCAGGCCGACAGAACAGACATCAAGGCCGGCTGCCACGGTATTTCAATCGGCAAAGAAGCGGTCAGGAGGCGCGGCGGAGACGGTGACGCGCGCCCTGCTTGTGTTCTGCGCCGTCTTCGGCCTTTGTCACCTGATCTTTGATTCGCTGTCCGCGCCCACCCTCCTCGTTGGAATGGCGATCCCGACGATCCTGCTCTGGACGCTGATCTCCTTCCTGCTCTTCGCATCAAAAAAGACCGCCCCGATCGGCGCGCTGCTCGCCGTCGCGGTCTGCTTCCTCTTTGCCCGGCTGATGCGGGAGACCGATCGGGATTTCTTCCGTCTGCTTGCGGGCGGAGCCGTGTATCTCTGGAATCAGTTCATGATCATCGTCGACGCCATCGGCTATATGACCTTTCCGCTCATCGGGGAAACGCTCCATGAAACGCCGGAGGCGGCCTGCTTCCTGCTTTCGATGCTCCTTTGCCCGCTCTTCCGCTTTGCCGTCGGGAAAAAGAAGACGCATCTCTTCTTTGCGTTGCTCCTGATCACGGGGGTCTGCGCTCCCTTCCTGATCTATAATCTGCCTAACACCAACATCGGCCTCTGCTTCCTTTTAGCGGCGATCGCCGGCCTTTCGGCAATGCGGATCTCGGAAAAATATACCGGCGCCCGCTCCTCCGCGGCCTTTTCGGGACTGGCGGCGCTGCTGCTGTCGGCGGTGCTGCTTCCGATTCCCGCCATGCTGATCCGTGAGCCCTGGCGACGGATCGACAGCATCTCAAGCAGCATCGATCGCCTCGTCACCCTAGTGGTCGATCTGGTGAACGGGAATTCCGCGACCGATCCCGATCCTTCCCTTGCCGACCCGATCGGAGATCGCGACACCACCGCAGACGACCGTGTGTTCCGCGGCTGGGAGATCCTCTACGCCTATTCCGACACGACAGCGCCCCTCTATCTTCGCAACTGGGTCGGCGCGGACTTCGACGGCAAAGCCTGGAGCGCTCCCGACACCGATTTTGTCGATATCGAAAGCCAGCTCGGCTATCCCTCCGAACCTTATTATGTGACCTACGATATGATCGACGCCTATCTCACGATGCGGCTGAAGACCGGGTCGCCCGAAACGCCGATGATCTCGTATATGCAGGATCTGAACCTCGTCACCGCGCCGGTTCTGATCTATCCGCGCAGCCAATCGAGGCTGATCGCCGTTCCCTATATGACGGCTGCGCCCCTCACCGCTCCCTCCGGCAGTGATTTCTCCCACCCCTATCGGATCGTACACGACGGCATCTATCTCGCCGACAAGAACATCACCACCACCGACTCCTACCGTGTCATGACGCTGATCCCCCTGTCACGGGACCATGAGGAGATCTCCGCCTTTCTGGAACGGTACCTCGACCCGTCGCAGAACTCACTGATGAACAGCGAGGCTCGCCGCCGCAATCGGCTCTACACCGCGCAGGCCGGGCTGCTCTACGACGGAAGCGGCGACTCGGACGAAACCGCCGGCATCATCCGCCTGATCGTCGAGGACGATCTCTTCCGCACGACCGATATCGCGCGGTTTTTCCGCTCCGCCGAGTTTTCCGACAAGAGCGAGCTGCCCGATAACGCCGTTGCCGTTTTCAAAAACGAGCTGGGACAGCTTGTCTGCTACTATCCCGACGACCGCCTGACGCTCCTCGACAAGGACTTCATCGTGCAGACCGTCGTCAGCTATCTCGCAAGCCGCTGCCGTTATACCCTCACGCCGCAAGAGCCGACCTCCGGGAATTCGATGGAGGAATTTCTCCTGATCTCGAAGGAGGGCTACTGCGTGCAGTTTGCGACCGCCGCGACGCTGATCCTGCGGCAGCTCGGCTTCCACGCCCGCTACGCGGAGGGATACATCGCCTCCTCCTTCGGACCCAATCCCACCCCGAACGGCTATCTCTACCGCTCGACGGTGCTGGATCGCGATGCGCACGCCTGGGTCGAGGTCTGGATCGACGGCTTCGGCTGGATGCAGTACGAGGTCACCCCCGGCTTCACCGACATTTATTCCGGCGAGTATCCCTACGGATCGACTCCGGTCGACACGACGACCCCGCCGCCCGACGAGACGACGACCCCGGAGGAATCGACCGATACCGAGCCGCCTGTCACCACCGAGCGCCCGCCGGAATCAACCGTCACCACGCCCCCCGACACCGACGAGCCTCCGTTGACCACCGAGATGCCGCCGTCTCCTCACGACTCAGGCGGCGGGATCCTGCTTGCGGTCTTTCTCCCGCTTTCGGCGGGTGCAATCGCCCTGACGCTGTTCGGCAAACGGAGCGCCTCGCGGCAGAAGCGCCGTCAGGCGCTGCTGAAGGCCGCCCTTTCGGGCGATCCCGCGAGAGCCGCCGCAGTCGGCGCGCCGCTTACACAGGCACTCTTTGACACCCTGCGCGCCTTCGGCCTGATTCCGGGTGACAGCGAGCTGCCCTCCGCCTTTGCCGCCCGCGCCGACGCCATGCTCTCCGGCATTCCGATCGGGGCAGCGCCCTCCAAAGCAATCCTGGCGATCGGAAAACAGCGCTACGGGAGCGGAATGTCGCAGGACGACTGCCGCCTCGTCGCGACCCTGATCCGCGATCTGACCGCCGCAGCCCCGATGCGGCTCGGCAAGCCGAAATTCCTGTGGAACCGGCACGTCCTCTGCCTGCTGTAATGCGGCAACTGCGGCGCCGCGCCTGCCGGCTCGCCCTCCCAACGCACTCTGACGTCTGAAGGCCGCCGGCCGCGGTCTTCAGACTCCGTCCCGCCGCGTCGCCGCGGCGGCCTCCTCCCATTTACAGAAAGGAATCCTCATGCTCTTCGAAATCCCCTCCTCCTCGGCGCTGAACGGCGCTGCTCTCGCCTATCTCGGAGACGCCGTGCTCGAGCTGATCACCCGCCAATTTCTTCTTGCCTCGGGTGAGACGGATGTCGGCAAAATGAACACTCTCGCCCTCTCCTACGTCAAGGCCACCGCCCAGAGCGACGCCGTGGAGCGCATCCTCCCGCTGCTCGACGAGGAGGAAACGACTCTCTTCAAGCGGGGGCGCAACAGCCACGGCATCGCCATCCCGAAAAGCGCCAAGGCGGGACAGTACCGCCGCGCCACCGGCCTCGAGGCGCTCTTCGCCTTTCTCTATATCCGGGGAAGGCAGGAGCGTATGCGGGAGCTGTTCCTTGCCGGCTTTGCGGGATCGTTTGACGGAACGACCGGCCAGACGCCCTCCGATTGATCGTCCAAGCGGGACGGACGGGGCAAATCCCCCTGCAATACACCGCAAACCTCCCTTTCCCGTATATTTTGCATGGAAAATGTAAAATAAATATTGAACTGAACCCGATTTTCTGTTATAATAGAGCATGATCGGAACAATTTTGTCAAAAATGCATCGGTCGAAACAGCATCGATACGACAGAAAGGCTTGTGATATGGAAAAACGCAAAAGAAAACTCGGAGACCGCAGCGACGGCTGGAAGCTGAGGGGGCTTGATCCCTACGATACGGTCTCTCCCTATATCATGGTGGAGCGCTGCGACGCGCAGAACTTTTTCTGCGACAAATTCGAAATCTCCTCCGCCGAGCAGTATGTGCGGGAGAAGCGCTCCCTCGGAATGCGGAATTTCGGACTGATGCACGTCATCCTCGCCGCTTACGTCAGAACGGTCTCGCAAAAGCCCTATCTCAACCGCTTCCTTTCGGGGCAGAAGGTCTACGCCCGCAATTCGATTCAGGTCAATATGGCCGTCAAGCACGAGATGGTCGCCAACGAGACCAACACCGTCATCAAGGTCTTCTTCAAGCCGGACGATACTGCGGAGGATGTCTACAACAAATTCGCAAAAACCTATCAGGACGCCTACGCAGGCGGAGAAAACGATTTCGACGGTACGGCACGGATTGTCAACTACATCCCCGGCTTGCTGAAGAAGTTCGCCGTCTGGTTTCTCAAGCTGCTTGATTACTTCGGACTGCTTCCGAAGGCGCTGCTCAACGTCAGCCCCTTTCACGGCTCGATGTTCATCACCTCAATGGGCTCACTCGGCATCCCGCCCATCTATCACCACCTCTATAATTTCGGAAATATCCCGATCTTCATCGCCTTCGGCGCAAAGCGCCACGCCTGCGAGCTGTCGCCCGACGGGGAGGTCGTCAAAAAGAAGTACATCGACTATACCATCGTGACCGACGAGCGGATCTGCGACGGCTTTGCCTATGCCTCCGCCTTCAAGGTCTTCCGCCGCTATCTCGCCAATCCCTGGCTGCTTGATTCCCCGCCGGAGGAGATTCTGACCGATCCCGACATCGACAAAAAGCCGAAAAAGAAGAAGAAAAAGAAATAGAAACCGCCCGCCCTCCCGACAAATCAGGAGGGCGGGTCTTTTTTTCGGGAGCAAGAACCCCAATCGGTCATCTGTTCAGAAGCCCGTGACCGCGCCGACGAACAGCGGCAGTCCCGTCTGACAGTCGACGATCATCCAGAGGAAGGGCCGATCGAGGATCACCTGCTTCGGGGATATCCCGATAGTTTCTTCTTTCATATCTCCCCACGTCACGGCGGCAGCCTTTGTTCCGTGGCGGGTCACCTCGATCACCGCCTTCTGGTTGACAGAGGAGCAGAAGAGCTGCTCTTCCGAGATTCCGCTGAAATCGGCTTTTCCTTCAACAAACATATCCGAAATTCCCATCGCCGACAGCGCTTCATTCAGCCGAAGCTGCGTCTGACGGGTGAATTCCGGGATGCCGACGCTGACCGTCTCCTTGCTGCGGCTCTGCCAGAGAGAAAGCCACGCCGCCCCGTCCAGGGAGTCGATCAGCGACCGGAGATCCTCTCCCTCCTTCGGCAGAAGACCGACAAAGCCGTATTGTCCGCCGGCATAGGGGCGCAGGAAGCCGACGGCCTGCTCCCCCTCAAGGAGGGTCCGCTCCTCCGAAAACATCATCTCGACCTCCGTCGCTTTGCCGTCTTCGCCGGTGAAGAGATGGGGCTTGATCTGCTCCTTCCGGTATTTTTCCTGCCATTCGGAATCAAAGAGGACGGCGTTGATCAGGAACATCATGGTGGAGACGTCGATCTCCTCCAGAATCTTGTCGATCATGCCGTCGGTGCTGCGACGGCACCAGGTATTGATATCGCGGACGGTGCTGTCGTCAAAGGGCGCGGAAAAGACCTCCGCGTCACACCAATCGGCGTTGCGCTGCAGGAAGTCCTCCCGGACCGAATCGGCAAACGTCTTCCGGATCCAAAGGGAATCGGCGATCGAGAGCTTGCATTGCTTCGAGGAGGTCAGCGATTGCGAAAAGGCATACATCCCGCGGTTCAGCTCCCCGATCGACATCCCGAACGCCTCCTCAAGCTGGCGCTTGGTCTCCCCCTCAGCGCCGTTTGCGATCATGGCAAGGCAGAGCGCCGCCGAAAGCGGGGAAAGCACCTCCGTTTTCCGTGCCTCTTCGTTCGTCCCGCGGAAGAGCGCAAAGGAGAACTCGGAGAGCGCCGCCACAAAGGCTTCGTCGACAGAGCCGCTCTCCTCCGTACTTCTCCGATACCCCGCCGACAGCTCCGTTGCCGAAATCCGCAGAGAGCAGGAGACGCAGGACAGCATTGCAAGCGCCGCCAGCGCCGCGCAGAGCCATCTCCTCCCCCATGCCACAGTCGTTCTTCCCTGATTCCCGTTCATGTTCGTCCCTCCTGTTGTGGTTCATCTTCCCGGACGGCTGTTCCGCCGTCTGCGGGCGGTTTTGTCGTTTCGTTCCGTTCGGTAACTTCTCCGAACGGAGCACTCTGTTATATATGACGCTTTTTTCCCAAAAAGGTTACCCACCCGTTTGTTTTTTTCCGGATGATTTTTGTGTTTTACGCAAAGGACATCCGATCGGAGAATCGATCCTGAAATTTTATACAAATTCTCTTGACATCGGCAGAAATGCATGATAAAATATATTCGATTAACGATAATGTGATTCGCTTTGCCGCCGGGGAGACGGCGCTTTGCGCATCGCTCGTTACATTAACGATAATTCTATACACGGAGGGTCATATGAAACTTGCGCTTTTAGTTACGAACCGGGGATTTTTCCCGAGCAGCGTCATCGAGTCTGCCTACGCCGAGATGAAATCGGCCTTTGCCAAGGCAGGGGTGGAATGTCTCACCTTTGAAGAGGGCAAGACCAAATACAATGCGGTCGAAACGACCGCTGACGGAATGCTCTATCATCAGTTCCTTGCCGAGCATCGCGGGGAGTACGACGGACTTGTCGTCTGCCTGCCCAATTTCGGAGATGAAAACGGCATCAAGGCAGCGCTTCGCGGCATTGACGTCCCGGTTCTCATTCAGGCATATCCCGACGAGCTGGGCAAAATGGACTTCGAGCATCGGCGCGACGCCTTCTGCGGAAAATTCGCGCTCACCAGCGTGCTGACGCAGATGGGGATCCGCTACACCGATTACACCCCCTTCACCGTCGCCCCCGACACCGACGAGTTCGTCTCGCAGCTCAAGAAATTCGCCGCGACCTGCCGCGTCGTCAAGGCCTTGAGCGGCATGCGTGTCGGCGTGATCGGCGCGAGAACCTCCGCCTTCAAATCGGTCCGCTACGACGAAACGGTGCTGGAGCGCCACGGCGTGGAGGTCGAGACCTTCGACCTGACGGCGATCGTCGCCGTGTACAACAAGCTCGCCGATGACGATGCCGCCGCGCTCCGCTGGAAGGAGGAGCTGCACGCCGCCGCCGACTTCGGCTGCGCCCCCGCAGGCAGGGATCTGGTGCTGGCGAAGTTCGCCGCCGCCCTCGACTCCGTCATCACCTCTGCCAAGCTCGACGCCATTGCCATCCGCTGCTGGGCGGAGCTTCAGGAGCTGCTGGGCATCACGCCCTGCGCCATCCTCGGCCTTCTCAACCACAAGGGGATCTCCGCCGCCTGCGAGACCGACGTATCAAACGCCGTCGCCATGCGCGCGCTGGCAGCCGCTTCGGGACGCTCCTCCGGCTGTCTTGATCTCAACAACAACTTCGGTGATGAGGAGAACAAGTGCATCCTCTTCCACTGCGGCCCGCTTCCCGAGGAGCTGATGGAGCTGCCCGGCGAGATTCAGGATCACAAAATGCTCTCCAAGGGCAAGCCCGAAAAGTGCAGCTGGGGGCTGAACGTCGGCAAGGTCAGACCCGGGGAGATCACCCTCTGCGGCATGAGAGCCACAAACGGCGAGCTGGCCTTCTTCAGCGACCGCGCCGTGATCACCGACGACGTCGTCGACAAGGAATTCTTCGGCATCTACGGCGTGATGGAGACCCCCGATCTTCAGAAAAAGCTCAAGAAGATCGCAAACGGCGGCTTCCACCACCACGCCATCATCACCTCCACCGATGTTGTCGAGGCGCTCAACGACGCGCTCGCCAACTATCTCGGCTACACCCATATCGAGCTCTGCTGACGAAAGGAGTCTCCATGTCTGTCATTACCGAACGCAAAGCCTCTTTAAAGATCTTTGAAAAGGCCGCCGAGCGCGGCACGAGCATCGGCATTTTCTGTACGGCAAGCTATTGGAATACCGAGGCGATCCTCATCGCCGCCCAGCGCATTGCCGAAAAATATCAGCTGGAACAGGTGCCGGTCGTCGTCGCCACCACCTTCAATTACGACCATATGCCCCAATGTCAGCGCTTCCTCTACTGCCGCGACCCCAAGGCCGGTATCCTCTCGCACTTCGGCTACCTCCATGCCGTCGCAGGCAGCAAATATTCCCCCTATCCCAACGTCGCCGTCCTGCCTCATCTCGATCACGCCAATCCCGTGCGGGACAGATGGGCGCTGACCTGCGCGCTGGAGTATTTCTCCAGCGTCATGTTCGACGCACAGCTCTATCCCTTCGAGGAAAATATGGCGCTGACCGCCGATTACGTCAAGAGCTACGGCAAGGACGTGCTGGTGGAGGGCATTCTCGAATCCCTCAACGTTTCCGACGGTGCGGTCGCCACGCATATTGACAACTACTGCGAAAATGCGGTAAAATATGTGAAGACCACCGGTGTGGATTTCGCCGTCGCTGATCTCGGAACAGAGCAGCAGTCGACCTCGGTCGGCAAGGCGCACTATGACAAGGAACGGGCGAGAGAGCTGACCGCCGCGCTGGGCAAAAAAATGCTGGTGCTGCACGGCACCTCCTGCCTTGCCAACGAGCAGACGAGAGGGCTGGCCTCCGACGGGATCATCCGCGTGAATATGTGGACGAGAATCGCAAGAGAGGCGGGGCAGCACGCGGCCGAACAGCTTCTCTCCCGCGCCGACCGCATCAAAGCCGGCGATTTTGAGGCAACGGAATCGATGGCCTATATGCGGGACAGCGTCGAAAAGGCCGCCGATATCATGGAAGAGATGATGGAGCTCTTCGGCTACGCCAATCTTGCCTGACCGAGGGCGGCGGATTGCCGCACGACAGTCCGCCGCCGTATCCGCGCCAACCGGAAGAAAGGATTGCACCATGAACAAAGTCAAACTCACCGTCTCCCCCGCTCACATCGTCGGAAAGACCGATAAGCGCATCTTCGGCTCGTTTATCGAGCATATCGGAAGAGCCGTCTACGGAGGTATCTACGAGCCGGAGCATCCCACTGCCGACAGCAGCGGCTTCCGCGGCGACGTTGCCGCCCTCATCAAAGAGATGAACGTGCCGCTGATCCGATATCCCGGAGGAAACTTCGTTTCGGGGTACAACTGGGAGGACGGCATCGGCCCGAAGGACAAGCGTCCCCGCCGCGCTGACCTCGCATGGTAGACCACCGATCCCAATCAATGCGGGACCGACGATTTTGCCGCCTACTGCGCCGGGATCGGCGCCGAGCCCTTAATGGCGATCAATCTCGGCACTGCCGGCGTCAATGAAGCGCGGAACATCGTCGAATACTGCAATCTTCCCTGCGGCACGGAATACGCCGAGCGCCGCCGCGCAAACGGCTTCGATCAGCCCCATGCCATCAAAACCTGGTGTCTCGGCAACGAGATGGACGGGGTATGGCAGATCGGGCACAAGGAAGCCTATGAATACGGTCGCCTCGCGGCCGAGGCCTCCAAGGTCATGAAGTGGGTCGATCCCTCTGTGGAAACGGTTCTCTGCGGCAGCTCCGCGCCCGATATCCCGACCTTCCCGAAGTGGGAGGAGACGGTGCTTGACTGCGCCTATCCCTACGTCGATTACATCTCGCTCCATCGCTACTACAACAACAACCGAAGCGACACCCCGTCCTTTCTCGCCGCGCCCCTGGAGGCCGATTCCTATATCCGCACCGTCATCGCGGTCTGCGATTATATGAAGGCGAGAAAGCGGTCGAACAAGACCATCATGCTCTCCTTCGACGAATGGAACGTCTGGAAGCATACCTGTGATGCGCCCCGCAAGCAGTGGGAAGTCGCGCCTCCCATTCTGGAGGAGACCTATGCTCTGGAGGATGCGCTGGTCGTCGGAGGCTTCCTGATCACCCTGCTCCGCCATTGCGACAGAGTCAAAATCGCCTGCCTCGCCCAGCTCGTCAACGTCATCGCGCCGATCATGACGGTAACAGGAGGCGGCGTCTGGAAGCAGACGATCTTCTATCCCTTCGCAGACGCCTCCAACAACGGGCGCGGGCTGGTCTATGACATCCGCACCGAGGGACCGTCCTACGACTGTTCCGTCGGCATAGTTCCCTACGTCGACGCCGCCGTTGTCAAGAACGAAAAGGGGCAGACGGTGATCTTCGCCGTCAACCGCTCCGCCGACGACGGAATGGAGTTGAGCTGCGATCTGTCCGGGATCGCCGGCGAGGAATTCAGCGCCGTCCACACCACCCTCACCTCCTCCTCCTTCACGGATCACAACTCCCTGAGCGAGCCCGACAAGGTCGTTCCGCAGCGCTGCGACGATCCGAAAAACAACAAAGGAACGCTGCTTTGCACGCTGCCGCCCAAGTCGTGGAACATGATTCTCCTCGACTGACCCCTTCCCGTCGATTGCTCTGATCGACCTCTCCCCGTCCGCGGACGGGGAGAGGTCGTTTTTGCGCTGGGGAAAGACCGGGCTCAAAGCCTGCCGCAAGCACAAAAGACCGGGGACGCATCTTCACGATGCGTCCCCGGTCTTCCGACTGCCGGTCATCCGGGTCGGCGGCAGCAATCAGCCGTTTTGCTCCTTTTTGAGCAGATGCATCCGTTCCAGGATCGAGCAGATCTTGGCGCCCTTGGGCAGCAGCAGCACATCCTCCCGCGTCAGCGCACGGAACAGGAAGATCACAAAGAAGTACACCACCGCCGCGATGGCAATCGAGAGAAGCAGTGCCGCATCCCGTCCGACAAATCCCAGCAGTCGGAAGGAGAAGAGCGCCGTCAGCGCGCAAATGACCGAGGCGGCAAACGGACGGATCAGCATCTTGCCGAAATCGGGGATAAAGCCGATATGCTTCTTGATGAAAAAGAGATTGGAGGCGGAGATGGCAAAGCTGCCGAGGAAGGAAGAGATCGGGGAGCCGTATATGTTCAGCTTCGGGATGCCGACCAGGATATAGAGCGCGATCAGCTTGACGATCGCCCCCACCAGCATGGAGAGAATCGGCTTCCGCTCCAGCTTATGTGCCTGCAAAAAGGCGGTGGTCATGGAGATCATGCTGACGAAGAGGACCGCCAGCGACAGGATCGAGAGCAGAGGTGCCGCCGTCTCGGAAGAGGCATTATCCCCGAAGAGCAGCTTGATGATCGGCTCTGACAGCACCGACATCCCGAGCGCGCAGGGCAGCTCGAGGATCGCCGTCAGCATCAACGCGCCGTTCATCACATCCTTGGTCCGTTTTTTGTTGCCCGACACGATGGAGGCTGCCATCAGCGGGATGATCGAGGCTGTGACCGGCGCGACAAGCGCGGGAGGAAGATTGCAGAGCGGCGCGGCGAGGGTCTTGTAATTGCCGATCATCTGCGCCGTGATATCTTCGCTGAAGCCGATGTCCTGAAGACGGTTGGACAGCACCATGCCGTCAATCACCGCCGAAAAACTCTGTACCGAGCTGCTGATGGTGATCGGGATCGCGATCAGCAGGAGGGTGCGGACAATCCGCCCCGTGCTTCTGACCCCGGAATCCGTCTCCGCCGCCTCCGCATATTCGAAATCATATTTTTCGGGGCGGAAGAGCAGCTTGGTGACGATCAGATAAAGCATTCCCGCCGCTACCCCGACGGTCAGACCGAACGCCGCGTAAGCCGCCACGATCGGGAGCTCATAGCCCTGCTCCAGCGCATATCCGGCGAAGAGAAGCCCAAGCGCCAGCTTGCCGATCGCCTCAATCACCTCCGAGACCGCCGTCGGAAGCATATTCTGATACCCCTGGAAATACCCGCGCAGCGCGCTTGCCACGCAGATGAAGAAGAGCGTCGGCGCGACCGCCATCATACAATAGGCGCTGTTATCGATCTTGTACGCCTTCTCGAAAAACGGTGCGCCGAAGAGCATGACCGACATCCCGGCGATTCCGATGATGATAAACAGCGCCATTGTGATACGGAAGATCTTTTTGGTCTCCTTGCGGTTTCCCTTGACCCGATTCTCTGAGATCAGCATGGCAACGGCGGTGGGAAGACCGGTCGTGGCGATGGTGAAAAGCCATGCATAGATATCGTAGGCATTGTTGTAATATGCCATACCGGCGTCGCCGAGAATATTGTGCAGCGGGATTTTCAGCACAAGGCCGACCACCTTGACGAACAGATTTCCGATCGTCAGGGCGATCACACCGCCGAAAAATCTCGACCGTCTTCGCGATTCAACGTTTTTCACTTAATGCTTCCTTTCGGATCATGATTCATTCCCCTCCGCAGGGCGAGAGCAAGACACGGGGCGGCGGTTATCCGATAAATTCCCTGAGAACGGAATCCGGCGGGACGAGATCTTCCCCGATCACGGGAAGGAGGCGGAGCTGTTCCGCCATCTCCTCTGCCTGCACACGGCAGGGCGCGTCCTTCCCGATCCGACCCAGCTCGGCAAGCAGCGGGGTCTTCAGCACCGACGGTTCATACCCCATACCGGAATCGAGAAGAATATCGCAGTCGCTGCGATACGGCTCGATATTGCGAAGCTCGTTCTCCGTCACGCCGCCCCAATGCGCCATCGTCGTCTCGGCGTCGGTATTGCGGATGCGGCTGTCCCGCACGATCCGCCGCATCAGACGAAGCTGTCTCGGCTGCCAGCTTCCAAAGGGGGTTTCGATCCCGTTCTCCACGCTGATATAGATGCGAAGCAAATGCGCCGGCTCAAAGAGGGCAACGACCTCGGGATAGACCGCCTGAATTCCTTCGAACAGAAAGATATCCTGCTCCGACGGGATCAGCTCGGTATAGCCGCCCCGTTTCCCGGTCGCAAAATCAAAGGAGGGCATCCTCAGCGGTGAGAGCTCCTCGATCCCGTCGACGAATTCCCGCAGCTCCTCAAGATCGATCGCCTTGACGGAGTCGAGATCGATCGGCTCGCCGCTCCGTTCCGCCTCTGCGACAAGATGGGCGCGGTCAAGAAAGAAATCGTCGATCGAGACGATCTTCACCTGACGCCCTGCCTCCTTCAGCCGCCTGATCAGCAGCCCCGCCGTCGTCGTCTTGCCGGAGCAGGTCGGCCCTGCCAGCGCAATAAAGCGAAGCGAGGTCCTCCCCAGCGCCGCCTCCGCCGCCTTTTCCAGCGACGCGGTGAAGCGCTCCTCACAGGCGTTGACAAACGACTGCGCCGCGGTCGTATCTGGGATTTCATAGCGATAATATTTCAACATCGGTTCTCCTTTTCGGAAGGATTCTGCCGCTTTCACGGCTTGGCCGCTCCGCCTCCGCTCCCGTCGGGAGCGTCCTCTGCGTGCTGCCGTAGATATTCGTATGTGTATTTCGGTTCAAATATGCGCGTAATCTTGCCGCCGTTCCGTCCGATCCTCTTGGTCACGGCGCCGGCGCCGACGCCGTAGATATGCTGCAGCTCCTCCATCATGAAAATATTGTACAGTCCCTCGAAGCCCTCCGCCGCGTATCCGACGTTTTCGAGATTTCCCTTGGAGTTTTTCTGACGATAGAGATAGTACGGTAAATAGCCCTTCTCTGCCAGTTTTCTCTGAGAATATTCGATGCAGGCGGCGGTATCGTCTCCCGAATAGGAGTAGATGCCGTCGAGGCTGCCTGCCGCCGCCCGTTCGGTAAATTCCGCCGCCCGCTTGACGCAGTAGGTATGCACCGTCACGTTGCGGGGCTGCAGGCGGACGATCTCATCGACGGTTCCGGCAAAGCGGCGAAAATCCGACCCGGGGAGACCGGCTATCAGATCGGTATTGATCACGGGGATCCCCGACCGCGCCGCCAGCTCATAGGCGGCGTAGAAATCCGCCGCGGTATGCCGCCGTCCGATGCCTGCCAGCACGTCGTCGTCAAGGATCTGGGGATTGATGCCGGTACGGTCGACGCCGTGCGCCAGCATCACCTCGATTTTTTCCGCCGTCACGGTATCGGGTCGTCCCGCCTCGACAGTGAATTCCAGCAGCCTCGTCCCGCCGATGGCGCGATTGACGGTCGAAAGAAGGCGATCCAGCTGGGCGGCGGAGAGAATGGTCGGCGTGCCGCCCCCCACATAGACGGTCAGCAACTTCTCCCCCCGCTCCCTGATGGTACGGCAGGTCGCCTCGATATCGAGGCAGAGGCAGTCGAGATAGGCGGGAATGGTGGCAAGATATGCCGGCGTCGCATAGGAGACAAAGGAGCAATAGGCGCAGCGGGTCGGACAGAAAGGGATCGAAATATAAAGCGAGCAGGTCCCCTCTTCCGCCAGCGCCTTCGCCTTTTCCTGCACGCTGCAGATCCGGCAGAGCAGCGCCGCCTTCTCCTCCGACACGAAATATTCCTTTATCAGCGCCTCCCGCACGGCATCGGCATCAAGCCCTCCCGCCAGCATGGCGGCGGCGACCTTGGCAGGGCGGACACCGGTCAGGATGCCCCAGGGCGGAGGCGCGCCCATCAGCTCGCTACCCGCCCGCAGCATGGCCTCTCCGACCGAGCGTTTGACCGCGCGGTCGGCACTTTCCGCCGAAGAGAGGGCGACCCGTCCGACGCCGGTCGTCCGCCGACCGCCGCAGAGGATCACCGCCTCCGAGATCGAAACTCCCTCCTCCGTCCGGGTGCGGAGAAGGACCTCCGGGACGTCCGCTCCCTCCGGCTCTTTTTCGGGAAATTTCGCGCCGGGGAAAAAGATCAGGCAGAGATTCTGGCAGTAAGTGCGGTTGATCTCTCCCTCTACCGTCAGCCTCATCTCTTCTCTCCTCCGTCAGACGTATTTTTCGGCGCATTGAGCCGATCGCTGTCGATCACCAGCGTGACCGGCCCGTCGTTGACCAGCGCGACCTTCATATCGGCACCGAAGCGCCCGCAGGACGTAGGACAGCCGGACAGCGCCGAAAGCCGCGCCGTGAAGTACTCATACAGCCGCCTTGCTTCCTCCGGCGCTTCCGCTGAAAAGAAGTCGGGGCGATTCCCCCTGCGGCAATCGGCGCAGAGAGTGAAATTTGAGATGACAAGAAACTCTGCGCCGACTGCGACGGGCGGGAGATTCATTTTTCCCTTTTCGTCCTCAAAGACGCGCAGTCCCGCGATCTTGGCGGCCAGCCGCCCCGCCGCCTCCTCGCCGTCTCCCTTTTCGACGCCGAGCAGGATGAGAAGCCCCTTCCCGCAGCGTCCGACCGTCTCCTCTCCGACCGTAACCGAGGCGGAGCTGACCCGCTGAAGCACTGCCCTCATGCCGTATACCCCCGACTGACGCTCTCGACGTTCGGGACGGAGCGGAGTCTTGCCATAATGGATTTGAAGTGATCGAGATTCTTGCAGGAGACAACCAGCTCGAT
This sequence comes from uncultured Clostridia bacterium, assembly GCA_944384585.1. GTDB lineage: Bacteria > Bacillota > Clostridia > Oscillospirales > CAG-272 > Colimorpha_A. Next base: position 24,620 of record CALWTY010000022.1, read on the forward strand.
CACGGTGGAATCGGCGCGATTGCGCGTGGTGATGCTGAGCAGGGAAACCTTCATATCGGCCAGCGCCATTGTCACGTCGGCAATCAGGCGGATATCCGACTGCGCCGTAATGCGGATCTGCGCCTCAAATTCATTCGAAACCGAGGCTGCCGCCTCCCAGCCGGCATTGAGCCAGCGGTTACTGTATTGCGGATTGTTCAACCCCGCGATCACGTTCGGGCAGTCCTGCTTATGGATCGAGATGCCGTAGCCCTTGGTGATGAAGCCGATGACAGGATCTCCCGGCAGGGGATTGCAGCACTTGGCGAACTTGACCGACAAGCCCTCGACCCCGTCGATGATCACGCCTCCCGTCGATTTGCGGCGCTTCTGGGTGACCACCTGCTCCGCCGTCTGAGGAAACTCCTCCTCCGGCTTTACGATGCGCTCAAACTCATCGCGGAGCTTGGCGGAAATTTTGGACATCGTGAGTCCGCCGTAGCCGATGGTATTGTACAGATCCTCCGGGCCGGAGATCCCGAGGCGCTTCCCGACATTGGTCAGGATCTCGATTCGCTGCGCATCGGTGCAGGGGCGGCCGATCCTCTTGAATTCCCGATCGACCTCTCCCCGTCCCACTACGATATTCTCGGCGCGGCGCTCCCGCTTGAACCATTGGCGGATCTTATTTCTTGCCTCTCCCGTCCGCACGATCTTCATCCAGTCGCGGGAGGGGCCTTTGGAGGCGGAGGAGGTGATGATCTCGACGATCTCGCCGTTCTGCGGCGTTTTATCGATCGGCACGATCATACCGTTGATCTTCGCGCCGACCATCTTGTTCCCCACCTCGGAGTGGATGGCATAGGCAAAATCGATCACCGTCGAGCCCTGCGGCAGCGTGATGATATCCCCCTTCGGGGTAAAGACGAAGACCTCGTCGTGCATGATATCGATCTTCAGCGCCTGAAGGAATTCCTCGGGATCGCGGGTCCCGTCCTCCGTCTCGATGAGCTTGGCGATCCAGCTCAGCTTTCTGTCGATTTCCTCCTTGCTCTCCTCGCCGGACTTGTACTTCCAATGCGCCGCCACGCCGTATTCAGCGATCTGATGCATCTCCCAGGTACGGATCTGCACCTCGAAGGGAATGGCGTTGCGCCCCATGACGGTGGTATGGAGGGAGCGGTACATATTCGGCTTCGGGGTGGAGATATAGTCCTTGAAGCGTCCGGGGATCATGCTGAACATTTCGTGCATCAGCCCGAGCACGACATAGCACTCCTCCTCGGTATTGACAATCACCCGCAGGGCATAGAAATCGAAAATCTGATCGAAACTCTTGTTCTGCTGATACATTTTACGGTAGATGCTGTAGACCGATTTGACGCGCCCCTCCAGGATGAAATTGATCCCCGACTCGGTCAACTTGTCCGCCACCTGAGACCGGGCGCGCTCGATGAAATCGCGGTTCTCGCCGTAACGCTTTTCGATATCCCGCTTGATTTCCTCATAGCCGATGGGATCGAGGTATTCCAGCGACAGATTCTCAAGCTCGTGCTTCATCCTCTGCATTCCGAGCCGATGCGCCAGCGGTGCGAAGACCTGCATGGTCTCAAGCGCCGTCATTCTCCGCTTCGCATCCTGCTTCACGCCGAGCGTCCGCATATTGTGAAGTCGGTCGCTGAGCTTGATGAAGATGACCCGCACGTCCTTGGACATGGCAAGGAACATCTTCCGCAGGTTCTCGATATGCTGCTCCTCCTTGTCCTCAAAGGGGATCTGCACCAGCTTGGTCAGACCGTCGACCAGCTGTGCCACATCCTCCCCGAACTCCTTTCTGATGGTCGGAAGATCGATCTTGCCGCCGCAATCCTCGACGGTATCGTGAAGCAGCGCGGCACAGATCGAATCGGTATCAAGCTCCAGCCCCGCCACGATTTCCGCGACGGCGACGGGATGGCTGATATACTCCTCGCCGCTGCAGCGGTACTGCCCGCGGTGAAGCTCCTTGGCGTAGAGATATGCCTTCTTGATCTTGTCGATCTGATAGTGCTTCCCCGTCTTCTCAAGCGTGAGCAGCAGCTTTTCTATCCCTGCGTATTCATTTTCGCCTGTTTCGTTAACCGTTTGTATAAGCATGATTGTTCCAGACACACCTTTTTCTCAAGATTATGAATCGTAATGCCGAAGCGCTCCATTCCCGCCTCTCCGCTCTCAGAACACTCAAGCGAGATCACGCCGCTGTCATGCAGGATATCGAGCGCCAGACGCAGCTTCACATAGCTGAGCCCCGATGAGGAGGGAGAAAGGATCAGATCGGAGAGCAGCGTATTGATGCAGATGACGCCCCGCCCCTCAGGGAAGCTCCGCTTCAGCTGCAAATAGACGCCGACGAATTCCTCCCGTTCCGGCAGCTCGGAACAGGGGATCTCTCCCCGCATCACCGCCTCATAGGTTTCAAGCTGCTCCTTCCGCCGCAAAGCGGCGTCTGCGGTGAAGCGGATGTCCCGTATGACAAGCTGCGCCGCGGAGCTGCCGCGGAATTCGTTGACATTCAGATTGAACGCGATGTCCACCGGATCCCCGCCCGCATAGCCCAGCTCAGCAGGGGATGCACCGAAGCAGACCGCCGCAAAGGAATCCTTCCCCTTCCTCAGCCCGAGCTTGGAATGCCTCCCTGCGCCGATCGGCGTGACGGTATCGACTGTCAGATCGCGCATGACGAACAGCGGAACGGGATTGGAGATCCCGAACGGCTCAAGCAGCTCCAGCTCCTCCGCCTGACGCAGCGTCGCCTCCTGCGGGAGCAGCTCGAAGTCGATGTCCAGATCGGCCGTCATCGCCTCCTTCGTCAGATGTTCCCTTGCGTATTCGTTGATCCGCCGACGGAAGTCGGGCAGCATTTCCCTGCGGATGGTCAGTCCCGCCGCCAGCTCATGGCCGCCGAATTTGACCAGACAGTCCTCGCAGGCGCTCAGCGCCTCCACCAGATTCAGCCCCCTGACGCTGCGCCCCGACCCTTTCCCAAGCTCTCCGTCAAAGGAGATGAGGATGGAGGGACGGCCGTATTTTTCCGTCACGCGGGAAGCGACGATCCCGATCACGCCGTGATGCCATTGCTCATCGGCCAGCACGATGACGGGATCGCTTTCCGGGCCGAGCTCCTCCGTCCGCTTGCTGATCTGATCGACGATCTTGTTTTCCTCATACTGACGGCGGCGATTGATTTCGCATAGCTCGGCGGCGATCTTCTGCGCCTCCGTCTCTGAGGAGGTCAAGAACAGCTCGGCGGCGCGGGAGGCGCTGATGATCCGCCCCGCCGCGTTGATCCGCGGTGCGAGGGTAAAGCCGATCAGCGTCGAGGTCGCCTTTTTCCGCTGTCCCGAGCGGCTCCCGTCGGAGGCATCGAGCAGCGCCCGCACGCCGGGGCGTGCCGATCGGTTGATATAGGCCAGACCCATGCTCACGATCAGGCGGTTCTCGTCCCGCAGCGGCATCACGTCCGCCACCGTCCCGATCGCGACCAGGTCGATGTAATCCCGGCAGAGCGCGGTCAGGAAGCCCTGTGCGCTTTTCCCTTCCTGCCCCCGGAGGGTCATCTCCAGCGCCGTGATCAGCTTGAACGCCACACCGACTCCCGCCAGCTCCTTGAAGGGATACGGGCAGTCATCCCGGCGGGGATTGACCACCGCACAGGCCTTCGGCAGGATTTCACGGCACTCGTGATGATCGGTGATCACCATATCGCAGCCGAGCTGCGAGGCATATTCCGCCTCCGCCACGGCGGTAATGCCGGTATCGACGGTAATAATGAGGCCGGCGCCCTCCTCCCGGAGCTTTTTCAGCGCCTCGGCGTTCACGCCGTAGCCCTCCGCCGACCGGCTGGGAATATAATAATCAACATTTCCGCCGTGCGCCCGCAAATACAGGCAAAGGATGCTGACCGAGGTGACGCCGTCGACGTCGTAGTCCCCGTAAATCACGATCTTTTCGCCGTCCGACAGCGCCGACGCAATTCGCCGGCAGGCACGATCCATATCCCGCATCAGGAAAGGATCGTGCAGCAGCTCCGATTCCATGCGGAGAAAGCGGTTGGCCTCCGCCGCGCTGCGATAGCCGCGCTTGCAGAGCAGCGCCGCCGTGACGGGCGAAATCCCGAGCTGTCCGGCGATGGCATCGATGGCGGCGGGGTCTGCTCCCCTGTCTCCGATATTCCATTTTTTCCGCTTTGCCATAAAACTCCCTTCCGAAGCGGACGTGCCGCTTCCCTGCGCGGATCGGATGACGGGATCATTCCGTCCCGTCCGGCTCCCTCATCGCCGCATAGCGGCCGATCACCGTCTCGGCGCAGCGCAGTCCGTCGACCGCCGCCGAGGTGATCCCGCCCGCATAGCCCGCTCCCTCTCCGCAGGGATATATATTCTCGTATCCGACGGCGAGCATCGCATCGTCCCGCACGATGCGGCAGGGCGCAGAGGTTCTGGTCTCAACGCCGGTCAGGAGCGCATCGGGGGCGGCAAAGCCCTTCAGCCTGCCGCCGAAGACCCGAAGCCCCAGCTTCAGCATCGAGGTGACTCTTTCGGGAAATATCGCCGCAAGATCGGCGGGAGTCACCTTCCCGCCCATATAGGTCGGTCTGATCCGACCCGGCTCGCTGCCGCAGCGATCGGCAAGAAAATCCCCCACCGTCTGCATCGGCGCGGCGTATCCGCCGCCTCCCGCGGCAAAGGCCGCCCGCTCCAGCCCCCGCTGAAACGCGATCGGATCGTCGGGGGCGACCGAGACGACAAGGGCGGCGTTGGAATTGACTCCGTCGCGGCGGGAGCGGCTCATGCCGTTGGTCACGACGCCTCCCTCCTCGGAGGCCGCCGCGATCACCTCCCCGCCGGGGCACATACAAAAGGTATAGACGCAATCTCCGCCCGACCGCTCGGAGAGGGCATATTCCGCGTGTCCCAGCCCGGGATTGCCCGCCTCCCCGCGGAAAATCGCCTCCTCGATATCGCGGCGCAGATGCTCGATCCGCACCCCGACCGAAAAGGGTTTGGGCGTCATCAGAAGCCCCGTCCGCATCAGCGAGGCGTAGGTATCCCGCGCACTGTGCCCGATCGCCAGAATCAACTGTCCGCAGGGGATCTCCCCTCCGTCGGTCAGCAGGGCGACGGCGCGGGTCCCGTTGAGTTTCACGCCTGTCATGGCGGTGCGGTAGCGGATCTCCCCGCCCAGCTCCCGGATTCTGGCGTCGATATGAGAGACCACGCCGAGCAGCTTATCCGTTCCGATATGAGGCTTGGCCTCCGTCAGAATCCCGCGGGGCGCGCCGAATTCCGCAAAGCGCTCCAGCACATAGCGGCAGCGGCGGTCGTTGATTCTCGTCACCAATTTGCCGTCGGAAAAAGTTCCCGCGCCGCCCGCGCCGAATTGAATATTGCTATCGGGGTCCAGCTCTCCCGTTGTCAGAAAATGCCTCACCTTCACCGCCCGCTGCAGGACGGGATCGCCCCGTTCGATGACGATGGGGCGGTAGCCCTTTTCCGCCAGCACCAGCGCCGCAAACATCCCGCACGGACCGAAGCCTACGATCACCGGGCGCCCCGTCGGGATCTGACTGCCGGGGACAAGCTCCGCCGTCGGATCTCCCGTCTCCTGAACCGCGCAGTCGGCGGAGGCCAGCTTCTCCGCCGGCAGCTCCCTGTCGGTTTCGACCGAGACGGAATAGACGATGGTGATCGTCCTGCGGCGGGTATCGACCGAGCGGCGGAAGATATGCCGCTCCTTTATCTCCTTTTTATCAAGGAAGGGAGCAAGCCGGATAGCGGCCTGCTCCATCACATCCTGCTCCGTGGCCGAAAGCGGCACGCGGATATTCCGAACTATGATCTGCATATGCTTATACGAGGAGTCCCTCTGCCCCTTTCTTCAGGGATTGACCCGAACCGACACCGAATAGCTCCCTACCTCATAGACCTTATCGGCAAAGGAGGCAGCGAAGGTGAAGGTGACCGGCACCATGACGGAGCCGCTGACGCTTCCGAGCGACGACAGATCGACGACCGCCGTCACGTTGATCGGGCTGAGCCGCTCCACCCACGACGAATCGCCCTGGACGGTGATATTGATCGGGCCGGTGATCGGCTCATAGAGAATGCCGTCGGGATTTTTCACGCTGATATTATAGACGCTGATCGTCCTGGAGGAAATCCCCTCAAGGTCGATCGACAGCACCGCCTCGTTCACCGAGTTGACGTTCAGAACGCCGCCCGGCAGCGCGATGCTCACGGTATAGCTGGTATCGGAGGTGATTTTCTTCTCGTCGATCTCATACGACAGGCTGACGGCGTCCACGGCGTCTGCCTCCCCCTTGATGCGGACAGAGGCGGGCTCCACCTTGACGGAGACGTTCTGCTCGTTGAAATAGCCGTGCTTGAAGACGACGCGGATCGGAACGTCCCGGTATTTATAGACCGGGATCGTCGCCGTCACATAGGAGATATTGGTTTTGATGTAGCTGTTGGTCACGGGAGCGCCGGCGGCGTCGAGCAGCGTGATGTTGCCGCTGTAGGTCACGGTGCGGGTCACATGGCCGATATCGGCGAGCAGCTCCGCCTTGACGATCTGAGAGATCACCGATTCCGGGCCCGTGGCGGTGATATTCTGCACGTCGGTCGTGATATCGTTCCGTCCCAGCTCGTATCCGTCCTCCATCATGAAATTGGTCACCTTGACCGAGACCGGAACCGAGACCGAGGAGGTATTGTCGGCATAGACCGTGACGGAATTGGAGGTCGACTTGACCAGCGACACGCCGTTTGGCAGCTCGTACTGAACGTCGAATTTATACTTCCCCGCCGCCGTGATCGACGACATATCGATATAGGCTCGGAGCTCTGAGGCGGAGAGACGGCTGATCACGCTCCGTTTCCCCGACAGGGTGAGATCGACCGTGACGTCGTCCCCCGACAGCACCGAGAAGCCGCTTTTGTTGACGATATCCACCGGGATCGAGGAAAAAACCTCTTCGTAGAGGGTGGTGTCGTTTTTCACCGCGTAAAACCAGATGAAAAACGCCACGATAAGACAGCCGATCTTGGCAATGAAATCGACGGTCTTGTTGCGTCGGATGGTCAGATTGCCGTTCCGCTCTTCCCCGCCCGACGTATCCTTGTCGGGATCTTTCTTTTCGATCTTCACGCTGAACCCTCCTCTCTCCCTTTATTTCTGATCCTTTTTGATGTGCGGAAGGATGGAATTGACCTTTTTCGGGGTCGAGACCGAGAAAAGGTTCTCCAGCTCCCGCTTCAGCGAATTGTAGGTATAGCCCCGCTTGAGCTGGCCGCCGGTCGCCACCGAAACATTCCCCGTCTCCTCCGAGACGATGATCACCACCGCGTCGCTTTCCTCGCTCATACCGATGCCGGCGCGGTGTCTGGTGCCGAGATCCATGATGATGTTTTCATTGGAGGACAGCGGCAGGAAGCAGCCCGCCGCGCAGATCCGCCAGCCGCGGATAATCACCGCGCCGTCGTGAAGAGGCGCGCCGTGATAGAAGATGTTCTTCAGAAGGAAGGAGGAAATATCGGCGTTGACGGTAACACCGGTCTTGATGATATCTCCCAGCTTCGTCCCCCGCTCCAGTACCATCAGCGCACCGGTTCCGGATGCGGAAAGCTCCTCCGCCGCGCGGCAGATCTCGTTGATATACGGGGAGACCGAGCTTTGCACATCCTTGCTCTCCCCGATGTTCCGCAGGCTTTTCAGCGGCTCGCCGCCCACCTTTTCCAGCGCCGAGCGAAGCTCCGGCTGAAAGACCACGACCAGTGCGATAAAGCCGACCTGGAAGAGATTCGACATAATATAGGTCATGGCGCTCAGCCCGAGCAGATTGCTGACGAGCATCACCAGGATCAGAAGCGCCACGCCTGCCGCCAGCTTTCCCGCCCGTCTGTCCCGGATAAAGGAATAGACCAAATACAAAAGGACCGCGACCAGCAGAATATCGATGATATCGACGATCCTGATCGATTTTATCTGAGTGATAAAATAGCTCCATGTAAAGATATTTTCATCCATGACGGTCTCCTTGGCGGGTAATCCCAGCATCTTCAGACGGTTTTCATTTTATTGTACCACACTTGCCCCGATATTGCAATCGAAAGACCCGATTTTTTAACCGGCATCCAAAAAATTTACATATTATCGCATATTCCCGCGGCGGCAGCGGAAGCACCCCTCCCCGCAAGCCCCGCCGGCCGGCCGCACTGCCCTTCCCCGCCGAAATCTTCCCGTTTCCCGCTTGACTTACGACCCGCCCGGTTATATAATACAGATATCCCTATTTCACAGCACGGAAAGGAAATCGATCATATGGTTACGAAAAAGATCCCGACCCGATCGGAGGTCCGCAAAGAGGACACCTGGGCGACCGAGGACATCTTCGAAAGCGACGCGGCGTGGGAAAAGGCCTTCGCTGACGCCGCTCAATATCCGGCGCAGATCGCCGCCTTCAAGGGAAAGCTCAAAAGCTCCTCCGCCGATCTGCTTGCTTATCTGAAGCTCAACGACGAGGCCGGCATCGCCCTGGAGATGCTCCACGGCTACGCGCATCTCAAGAGCGACGAGGACACCGGCAATTCCTTCTATCAGGCCATGACGGGGAGATTCATGAGCTGGTACACCTCCCTTGCCGCCGCCGACGCCTTCTCCGACCCCGAGATCGTCTCGATCTCCGACGAAACGATGGAGCGCTTCTACCGCGAGCAGCCGGAGCTGGCGCTCTACCGCCGCCTCCTTGACAAGATCCGCGCTAAAAAGGCGCACACCCTGCCGGAGGAGCAGGAGAAGCTCCGCGCCTCCGCCGCCGAGGTCGCCGGCGCGCCGGGCAAGGCTCGCTCGGCTTTCGGGAACGCCGACATGAAGTTCCCCGACGTCAAGGACGGCGAGGGCAACCTGCATCAGCTCACGCAGGGCTCTTATATCCCCTACGTCGAGAGCGCCGACCGCGTGCTACGCGAAAACGCCTTCCGGACCCTGTACCACACCTTCGGCAGCTTCCGCAACACCTTTGCCGCCCTGCTTGACGGACAGATGCGTCAGCTCCGCTTCTTCTCGCAGGCGAAGGGCTTCGGAAGCTCCCTTGAGGCCTCCCTCTTCCGCACCGAGGTGCCGACCGGGGTCTATCGCAATCTGATCGACACGGTCCATCGCAACATGGGGCATATGCACCGCTATATGAAGCTCAGAAAGAAGCTGATGGGCCTGAGCGAGCTTCATATGTATGATATCTACCCGACGCTTGTCGCGGAGGCCGAGAACCGCATCACCTTCGAGGAGGCCAAGGAGATCGTCCTCAAGGCGATCGAGCCGCTCGGCGCCGATTATGTCGATACCGTCCGCCGCGCCTTCCGCGAGCGCTGGATCGACGTCTACGAGAACGAGGGCAAGCGGGGTGGCGCGTATTCCTCCGGCTGCCGTCCGCACCCCTATGTTCTGCTCAACCACGAGGACAGCCTCAACAGCATGTTCACCCTTGCGCATGAGATGGGGCACGCCATGCACTCCTATCTCTCGATGAAGAATCAGCCGACCGTCTATTCCGACTACGTCATCTTTGTCGCGGAGGTCGCCTCCACCTGCAACGAGGCGCTTCTGATGTCCCATCTCCTCGGGCAGACCGAGGACAGGCTCAAGCGGGCGTATCTGATCAACTACTTCCTTGAGCAGTTCAGAACCACCCTCTACCGTCAGACGATGTTCGCGGAGTTCGAGCTGAAGATCAGCGAGATCGTCGAGCAGGGCGGCGTGCTGACCGCCGACACGCTCTGCAGTCTCTACCATGAGCTGAACGCCCTCTACTACGGCGAGGACGTCGTCATCGATTCCGAGATCGATATGGAGTGGGCACGGATTCCCCACTTCTACATGAATTTCTACGTCTTCCAGTACGCGACCGGCTTCTCGGCGGCCATGGCGCTCTCCAAGCGCATTCTCACCGAGGGACAGGCTGCGGTTGACGATTACCTCGGATTCCTGTCGGGCGGCTGCTCCAAGCCCCCCATCGAGCTGCTCCGCGGCGCGGGCGTCGATATGACCACCCCCGCCCCCATCGAGTCGGCGCTCGACACCTTCGGCGAGCTGATCGATGAGTTCGAGGCGCTGATGGATCGGGCATAAGCGCAGCGCCTCACGGCGGGAGAGTCCCTCTCCCGCCGTTTTTTCGTATGAATGCGGCCCGATTTCCCTTTGTCCCTCGACTCCATGCTTTGCGAAGCACAGCCGCCGCTGCACTTCACTTTGAATCAGGAAACGAGGGTTTGAGCGAGGGAAACCAAAAGAAACGACAATTTTCCCACCGAAAATTGTCGTTTCTTTTTGTCTATGGACTGCAAAACAGAGATTCCGGCAACCCCTGCCGCAGCTTTCCCCGCGGCGGAATCGCGATGGAGGGAAGATGTTCCGGGATGTCTGCCGCTGCCGCCGGAGGCTCCTCGGTGTGATCCCACCAATCGGTACACCCCGTTTTTATTGCCCCTGATCCTGACAGGAGCCTTTTGCAAGGAGCTTCCCCGTTTTTTCTCCGGATTTCCCTTTTCGTATGGTCTTGACCCCAAATACAAAGTAAATGATGTGACAGACCCAGACGATGACGAGGATAACGCTGGGCACCACCACATTTGCCCGCATCATCATGAAAAAGCCGATCCCCATTACCAGCGTCACCGGAATGATGATGCCGAGCTTGGTCTGCACCGTCATCCCCTCCTTTTTCACAAAGCTGTCAAGATGCTTCTTATACAGGCTCGTCCCCACAAACCAGTCGTGGAGCTTCTGTGATGAGTTTGCAAAGAAAAACACCGTCAGCAGGAAAAAGGGCACCGTGGGCAGGATGGGCAGCGCCACGCCGACACATCCGATCCCCAGACAAAGAAATCCCAAAATCAAAAAAATCAGCCGTTTTAATTTCATCCGTGTACCTCTTTCTTTAACTCATTCTCCCATGCTCAACGGAATAGACGGTGTCCGCAATCCGCATGGTGGACCGGCGGTGGGAAACCAGCATGACGGTTTTGCCCTCCCGTTCTTCCCGGAGAGATTTCAAGATCACCGCCTCGTTCAAGCTGTCCAGATTGCTTGTGGGTTCGTCCAGCAGTAAAAAGGGCGCGTCGTGCAGAAAGGCTCTTGCCAGCCCCAGCCGCTGCCGCTCCCCGCCGGATAAGGTGTCGCCCAACTCGCCCACCGGGGTATCATAGCCCTGCGGCAGCGTCATAATGAAATCATGCACCGACGCCTTTTTGCAGGCAGCCTCGATCTCCTCATCCGTTGCCGTGAGCTTTGCGATCCGCAGGTTGTTTTTGATGCTGTCGTGGAACAGGTGGGTTTCCTGGGTGACAAAACTTTCCATGTTCCGAAGATTTGCCGTGTTAATATCCGCAACCCTTGTGCCGGAAAGCGTTACGCTGCCTTTCTGTACGTCCCAAAAGCGCATGAGCAACTTAAGCAGCGTGGATTTGCCGCTGCCGCTGCGTCCCACAATGCCCACGACGCTGTGCTCCGGTATCTCCACCGACACGTCCGAAAGGATGGTTTCGCTCCCATAGGCAAAGGTGACCCCCTCCGCCGCCGCGCCGGTGAAAGCAATCTCCGGCCGGCCGGCAACTTCCTCCACGATCGGGGTTTCGTCCAGAATCTCCAGCACCCGGTTTCCCGCCGCAAAGGTGTTCTGCAAGGTGCTGCCCAGCGCCGCCAGCGCAATCACCGGGCCAAAGGAGGAGAACAGGGCGATGGTGGGAATCAGTACTCCGTCAAAGCCCACCGCTCCGCTTTGGCAGAGCAGGGCGGAGACAAACAGCATAATTAAGTCAAAGGCCAGTACCGCCGTGTTGGTCACCGCCGTATTGCGGCCGGAGGTACGTTTCATCCGTTCCTCGTCTTTGGCAAGCTCGTCGGTTTTCTCATTCATCTCATCCAACCGTTTCCTGCCCTGTCCGTATTGCAGGGTTTCGGAAAGCCCCCGCAGGCTGTCCAGCACAAAGCCGGAAAGTTCCCCGGATTTGGTGCGGAATTTCATTCCATCGTCCCCGCTGAGCTTGGAGGTCACCAAAGGAATGACGATCCCCACGGTGAGATACGCCGCCAGCGCGATGAGTCCCAGCAGCCGGTGATAGGAGCCGATGAACAGGCACATGACGATGGTAAACAGGAACGCAATCGCCGCCGGGGAGACGGTATGGGCGTAGAAGACCTCCAGCAGCTCAATGTCGGAGGTGATGACCGAGATCAAGTCTCCCTTGTCCCGCCCCTCCAGCTTGGCGGGGCAGAGCCGCCGCAGCGCACGGAATACCTTGTCCCGTAAAAGCGCCAGCAGCCTGAAGGCGACAAAGTGGTTGCAGGCCTGTTCCGCATAGCGCAAAAACCCCCGCACAACGGCAAACACCACCACGCAGACAAACAGGGCGGTCAGGGGGAAGGGTGTATCAGAATTCAAAGCCTCCAGCACCGCATAGCCGCCGAAGATGGTGATAAAGGCGGCGCAAAGATGGCCGATGAGCCCCATAAGGATAGCCAGGAGCATATACCCGGTCAAAGGCTTCACCAGCCCGATAAGACGTGCCATCACCCGGAATCCGCTTCGTCTTTTCATTCCGTTTCACCGTCCTTTCCGTAGTTTTCCAGCGCCTGCTGGGCGTTCCATAGGCGTTCGTACAGCCCATGATTTTGCAATAA
>CALWTY010000023.1 GCA_944384585.1 uncultured Clostridia bacterium
ATATCACCGAACACAAAAAGAAATCCGAACCCTTCGCCTACCGGCTTTGGGTTCGGATTTCTACTGTTTGGTGCGGGCAAGAGGACTTGAACCTCCACCGAATTGCTTCGACTAGAACCTGAATCTAGCGCGTCTGCCAATTCCGCCATGCCCGCATATTGAGTTTTCGCTGTTCATTTTTACTCGGAGCAGTTCTCCGAGGCGGGGCTTCACTGAGGTGACGCTACCTGAATCTAGCGCGTCTGCCAATTCCGCCATACCCGCAAAACTCTGTATCCGACCTGACCCGGCGTCAGGATCTCGGAAAACAGCGTATGTAAGTATACCACAGTTTTTTTTATTTGTCAATAGCAAAAATTCAAATTGCGATTTTTTTTGAAAAAACGTCCCCGCATCCCGACAGACGGGCAAGGCAGACGCGCTTTCTCCGAAAATATCGGACGGGAAGCAAAAAAAGATTGTAATTTCCTTCGCTTTGATATATAATGGTATCAATGACTTTGCTTGTCCGGGCGGAGCCGTCCGGAGAAAGGATTCAGATGTCAAATACCTTTATCGGAGGAATCAGGCTTCCGTATATGAACCCTGCGCCCGATATCCCGTCCGAACCGATTTCCCCGGCACAGATCCGCCTGACCGTTCCTGAGGGCTTTCGCCTTGTCGTCGGAGCGGGGGCGCAGGTCTCGGTCGGTGAGACGCTGGCCGTTTCGGAGAACGGGCTTCCCGACCTGCTGAGCGGAATCTCAGGGACGGTGACGCTGTCGGATTCTCCCGCCGTCGTGACGGTGCTGAACGACGGGAGAAACACGCCCTCCGCCGCCTGCGCGCCTCTTGAAAAGGGCATTGATCTTTACGACGGGGAGGAGCTTCGGGAGGCACTTCTCAAAAGAGGGCTTGCCCTTCCTCCCGCGGAGAATAAGTCGCCGCTCTGCCTGATCGTCGATTGCTGCGAGCATGATTCCTTTTCCTCCGCTGCGGCACGGCTGATTTTTGAAAAGACCGAGGCGGTGCTCGGGGGGATCAGAATCCTCTTAAAGCTGTTCGGGGTCGGGAAGGCGATCTGTGCCGTTCCGAAGCCGATGTACGAGTGCGCAAACGCGCTCTGCGCTCAGCTCGGCAGCGGCGGCATGATCCGGACGAAGTTGGTATCGGGGAAATATCCCCAGCATGAGCCGCATATGCTGATCAGCGCGCTGTTCAACATCGAGCTGAACCCCGCCGTCACCCCGGGGCGCGTCGGGTATCCGACCGTTACGGCGGAAACCTGCGCGGCGGTCTATGAGGCGCTTGCGCTCGGAATTCCGTATACGACGGCGTATATTACGGTGTCGGAGCAGACTTTGGTTTCCAAGAATTATTATGTCCCCTTCGGGACTGCCTTATCGGAGCTGGTTTCTGCCTTCGGATGGCCGGAGGGGGAGGAGTACGGGCTTCGCGTCGGCGGCGGAATGACGGGGAGATCTGCTGACGGCAGCTTCCGTACCGCTCCCGATACTTTTGCCGTCGTTCTGACGGCGGAAAAGAAAAAAAGCGTTCCCCGCGCCTGTATCTCTTGCGGACGCTGCCGCGCCGTCTGCCCCGTGAGACTTTTGCCGTCTTTGATTGCGGAGTATGCTGCGGAGGAGAATCATCGGCTTGCCGGGGCGCTGCATGCCGAAACCTGTATCGGCTGCGGCTGCTGCAATGCGGTCTGCCCCGCAGGAATCGATCTGAAGGCGGGGGTATGGTCGGAGAAACTACGCCTCTTGGAGGAAGGAGCATCTCATGAATAATAATTCCGAATCCAAGCCTCACGCATCACGGGAGTCAAACGGGCAGACCGCCGACCGTGCGGGGGACAATCGACTGGAAAAGGTCGGGATCACCGACGGCGGGGAAGCGTGCTTCGAGGCAGACGAGCGGAGGCGGAAGGGACGCTCACCGCTTTCCGAAAGGCTTGAAAAAGAGGCGGATAATCCTGCCCCGTTGATCTCTCCTGCGTCGGTTTCATCCGAGTCAGACGCTTCCCCGGCGGGTGCTTCCGAGATGAATACACCCCCGTTGACTTCTCCTGCGTCGGTTTCATCCGAGGCAGACGTTTCCCCGGCGGGTGCTTCCGAGATGAATACACCCCCGTTGACTTCTCCTGCGTCGATTTCATCCGAGGCGGACTCTTCCGCGTCGGCTTCATCCGCGACGGATCCCCCCGTGAGGCGCGTCCCCGCGCGCCGGAGCGGGAAATTGCCGCCCTCATCAGGCGCTTCCGCCCGCCCGCACAAGACAGCCGTGCGGAATCTGTCGGAGCTGAAGGGCGGCGCTGCCTCCGCGCCCTCCTCCCGTTCATCAGACCAAACGCCGCCCCTCCCGCCTCGATCCGAGGGAGAGCCGATCGGAGACGGGGGTGATTCGGGACTTCGTCAGCGCCTGCTTGCAGTGGGAGAACGGCTTCTTCGGTGCGAGGAGGACGGGGTTCGCTCCGATATGACCGACATCCTGATTGCCCTGCTTCCGCTTGCGGTGTGGGGGATCTATCTGTTCGGGTGGCGGGTGCTGACGCTCACGCTGCTGTCGGTCCTCTTCTGCCTGCTCTGCGACGCCGCCGCCGCGTGGCTGCTGGACGGCAGCCCCAAAACCGATCTGTCGGCGGCGGTGATCGGCATGATGACGGTGCTGTGCCTGCCCCCCACCGCTCCGCTGTGGCTTCCTGTCGCGGCGGCGCCGGTTGCGACGATCTTTTTCCGACGCCTCCCGGCAAGGCTGACCAAGCTGCGGCTGCAGCCCGCCGCTTCCTCCGTTCTGCTGTTTTATCTGGTCTGTCCCTCGGTGATGACGGCGCTCTGCGCGGACGGAAGCCGTCTGCCCGCCCTGTCGATGACGGCGGGAGGGTATGAGGGAGCGAGCGCTACGCCGCTCAGCCGGCTGATTTCCGGCGCTCTGCCGGAGCAGTCGGTCGGCGCGCTCTTTGTCGGGCTGCGCCCCGGCATGATCGGGGAGTTGTCGGCGCTCCTGATTCTCGCGGGCTTCGGTTATCTCTGCATCAGAAAAGCGGCAGATCCGAGGCTCCCCGCCGCCATGCTGCTGACGGTGGCGGTCTTGAGTTATTTCTTCCCCCGTCTGGCCATCGCCTCCGATACCATCTCGCTGCGCTATGCGGCCTCTCAGCTTCTGAGCGGAAATCTCCTGTTCTGCGCGACCTTTCTGACCTTCTTCCCCGGCTCCGTTCCCCTTACCCCGCGGGCGAAGATCGCGGCAGGCGTGATCGGCGGCGTGACGGTTTTCCTCACCCGATCCTATGTAATGACGGCAGCGGACGCGCTGCCTGCCGTTCTGATTCTCAATCTGATTGCCCGACCTCTCGATCTGCTTCTGAAGCCGTCAGCCTTCGGAGGAAGCGTCAGACGATAGCAGCGTCCCGGTCGGAGAGGCGCTTGCAGACTGTACCCGCCGCTCTCCGCCCGAACGGATCGGAAAACAGGCGATCCTACGGCGTCCGACCCGGACGCCGTAGTTCCTTTTGGAGCTGAATCGGCTTGGCACACCGGATCCCCGATACGGTGCGTCGCGGTCGGTGCGCGGAGAAGGGAAGCGCTCTCTGCGGCATTTTCGGGGCGGTCTCCCGGAAACAGCCGGCGCCGCATATGATGCTGTCGGGATGCGTGACGGAAAACGCGCGGGGGACGCGCCCGTCTGCGGCAACCGGCGGGGCGGGAGCTTGGAAAGACAGGAAATATCGTTGCCTGCAGTCCGTGAACAACCGAAAAAAGAACAGGCATGACCGAAATCACGCCTGTTCCGGGAACGCACAAGAGAACGGGGCAATAGTTGTCCGCCGTCTCAGTCAAAGAGATCGCAAAGCAGGGAGCAGAAGCCCGCGACGGCGCAGATCGCCGCGCCGACGAGCAGAAGATCGGTGACGTTGACCGTCGTGCCGTCCTCGATCACCTCCGCTTTGAATTTCGGAGACGTCGGCTTGCTTTTGGTGTGAAGCGTAAGCTCCGCGTGTCCTTTTGCCGTGACCTGAAGCTCCTTGATCCCCGAAAGCGCCGTTTTCAGCTCTTCGAGCTTTGATTTAACAAGTTCCATTCCGTATCCCCCCACATATTGATTCAATATCACTATTATACCCCATGATTTCGCGGATTTCAACAACAAATTGTGAACGAACCCGCGTCGGAATCAAAAAACGGCGGATTTTTCCCGCTATCTCCCCCCCGGAACGGGAGTACATCCCGAACGGGGAATCCCCTCACAAGCATCGGAAGGTGTCCACATGAATTACGAAGCATATGAAGCGGCAGCCTCCCGCAGAATCGGAACGCTCGGCGGGATCGGCATCAGACGCGCCGAGCTGTTTGCCCGTCTCGGGATCTATACCGTCGGAGATCTGCTCCGGCATTTTCCCCGCGCCTATCAGAACCGCGGGCATATCCTTTTACTTGCCGACGCGCCCTGCGGGGAAAACTGCTCCTTTCTCCTCACCGTCGGGACGCAGCCGCGCTCCGTGATGCTTAAGAATCGCAAGACGCTGACCAAATTCAGCGCCTTTGACGAGAGCGGCAGCGTCGTCATCACCTATTTCAACAACCGCTTTGTCGAAAAGGTGTTTCAGGTCGGCAGGACGTATCGGTTTTGGGGAAAGCTTTCGAAGGAGAAGGGGCGGTTTGCCATGGCCTCTCCGCAGTATGAGCCTTGGAGAGAGGGGGGCGTTCTGCCCGATATCGTGCCGATCTATCCGTCGGCGGCGGGGCTGACGCAGCGGATTATCTCCGACGCAGTCCGGGAGGCGCTGTCGCTGATTGACGGTTGCCGGATGCCGCCGGTTCTGCCGGAGGAATTCCGGATCGGGCTTGGGCTGCCGGCTCCCGACGAGGCGCTCCGCCGGATTCACTGCGCCGGCTCGCTGGCCGATGTCGAGCGCGCAAGACGGTATTTTTCGGTGGAGGAGCTTTATCTCTTCTCCCTCGGCCTGTCTCTGACCAAAAACCGCAGACGGAGCGGCACGCCCCCCGCAATGAAGCCTGTCGATCTGACGGCCTTCCTCGGCGCGCTCGGCTTTCCTCCGACCGGCGCGCAGAGCAGATCGATCCGGGAAATCGCGGCCGATATGACGGAGGCGGAGGTGCCGATGGCAAGGCTTTTGTCGGGGGATGTGGGGAGCGGCAAAACGGCGGTCTGCGCGGCGGCGATCTGCATCGCGCTGCAAAACGGCTTTCAGGCGGCGCTGATGGCGCCGACCGAGATCCTGGCGGTTCAGCATTACGACAGCCTCTCTCCGCTGTTCGAGGGACTCGGCTATCGGGTTTCGCTGCTGGTCGGCTCCTCGACTGCCTCGCAGAAAAGGGCGGTCAAGGAGGCGCTGGCGGCGGGGGAGACCGACCTTGTCATCGGGACGCACGCGCTGCTGACACCCGACACCGTCTTCTCCCGCCTCGGCCTGGTCGTTACCGACGAGCAGCATCGCTTCGGGGTGGCGCAGCGCGCCCGTTTGGGCGGAAACGGCGAGATTTCCCCGCACGTTCTGGTCATGAGTGCCACGCCGATCCCCCGCACGCTTGCCCTGATCCTCTACGGCGAGCTTTCCCTGTCGATGCTTGACGAGCTGCCGCCGGGACGGCAGCGGGTCGATACCTATGTCGTCGACGAGCGATATCGCCTCCGCCTCAACCGCTTCATCGAGAAGCAGGCGGAAGAGGGAGGGCAGGTCTATATCGTCTGTCCCACCGTCGAGGCCTCCGACGAGGAGGAGCTGGAGGGGGACGTTATTTGCTTTGCTCCCGACGGCAGCGCCGAGTTCCGTCTCCGCAGCCCCGGGCTGAAATCCGCGACGGAATATGCCGCCATGCTGCAGAAAGAGGTTTTTCCGTCGCTGAAGGTCGGGCTGGTTCACGGAAAAATGAAGGGGAGCGAGAAGGCGGCGGTCATGAAGGCGTTTGCAGAGGGGACGATCCAGATCCTGGTCTCCACTACCGTCATCGAGGTGGGCGTCAATGTTCCGAACGCGTCGCTGATGATCGTGGAAAACGCCGAGCGTTTCGGCCTTGCGCAGCTCCATCAGCTTCGGGGGCGGGTAGGCCGGGGGGCGCGGAAGGCCTACTGCGTTCTTGTCTCCTCCTCCGGCGGGGAAAAGGCGGAAAAGCGGCTCTCGGTCATGAAAACGACCTATGACGGCTATCGGATCGCGGAGTACGATCTGTCGATGAGAGGACCGGGAGATTATTTTCCGACCGGGGAGGGAGCGGCACGGCAGCACGGCAGCTTCGGGGCGCTGCTGTCGGCCGACATGACGCTGTTCCGTGAGACGATGCGGGCTGCCGGGCAGGTGATTGCCGCCGATCCCGATCTTACGGCGGAGGAAAACCGCTTTGCGGCCGGGAGAATGCGGGCGCTGCTCGCGGTTGACGAGCGGGCCATGCAGTAGCGGGACGCGGGCAAGCCGCCCGGACGACGCGGGACGGGCGCAGCGTGAGCGCCCTCTTCCGCCGGAGCGCCGCTTTTCAATGAGCGCCCCTGCCTGTCGGGGCTCGCCCTCCCGCGGCAGAGAGGAGAGCAGATCCGAACGATTCCGTTCAGGCGGAATCGTCCGGGTCTTTTTTCTTTGGCGGCGCGGGCGGGAATCACCGCGGCGGAAGCGGCGCTTCCTTCCCGAAGACGGAGTCGCCCGGCATCCGGATTCGTCTGAAGCACCGGTGACAGTCTGCGATCATTATCATACAAGGGATATCCCCGGAGGGAAATACGATGACAGAAAGAAGCTTAACAGGGAATCGGATCGCGGCGTATGCCGCGTATCTCAAAAAGGAGGAAAAGAGTGAAAACACCGTAGCAAAATACATCCGTGATATCAGAGCCTTTTTCTCTTTTGTCGGCAAGGCAGATATAACTAAGGAATTGGTCATTGCTTATAAAAACAAGCTGGTTATCGAACATTACGCCGCGCGGAGTATAAATTCCATGCTGGCAAGCCTGAACAGCCTGTTCTTGTTTCTCGGATGGTCAGATTTGAAAGTGAAGTCAATCAAGCTCCAGCGGCAGATCTACTGTTCCGAAGAAAAGGAGCTGACCAAAGCGGAGTACATGCGGCTTTTGCATACGGCAAAGCAAAAGGGCAATGAGCGGCTGAGTCTGGTCTTGCAAACGATTTGCGGCACGGGCATCCGTGTGAGTGAGCTGCAATACATCACGGTCGAGGCAATCAAAAGCGGTGTGGCAACCGTTTCCCTCAAGGGCAAAACACGGTCGGTATTTATCGTCAAAGAGCTGCAAAAGAAGCTGCTTTGCTATGCGGAGGAGCGGAACATGACAACGGGGGCGATCTTTATCACCCGAAGCGGCAAGCCGATGAGCCGCACCAACATCTGGCGGGAGATGAAAGGGCTTTGCGAGCAGGCGGGCGTCAATCCGCGGAAGGTGTTTCCGCACAATCTGAGGCATCTGTTCGCCCGCACCTTTTATGGCATGGAAAAAGACATCGTCAAGCTTGCCGATATTTTAGGGCACAGCAGTATCAACACCACAAGAATTTACATCATATCCACCGGCGACGAGCATCGAAGAAGAATGGAAAACATGCGGCTGATCCAATAAAAATACCGCCCGGGAAGGCGGTTGAGTACATAAACGGTATTATGTTGTAAACGGATATGCAAACCCTGCTGTATTGATGCTATTATATCACGGTTTGCGGGGAATTGCAAGTACTTCGGCGCGAATTGAATGATTTTTTGCGGGTTATTGTCGAAAAAAGGCAGCACGAATAAGCCTTTTCAATGGTAAAATCTGAAAAGGCTTGGTTTTTGCGCTCTTTTTCGAGTTTCCTCTTGCGGCGGGGACGGATCGGACGGCTGCAAACGACAGAGGAAAGCTGTCGTTTACAACATAATACCGTTTATGTTGCAATGCTTTGAGAAAGAATGGAGGATTAGCATGAGTAAAGAAGAAAAAGTTTTTTTCTGTAATATTGCATATATGAGATATTACGACAGTGCTTTCAAGGAAGAGATTCCGCAAAATGGCGGCAGTTATGTTACGGAAAACAAGACCGGATCCGAAATCAATAATTTTCACCTATACGAAAATGGCAAATATTACGGTTATGTAGAACCGGGTTGTTTTATCGAAACCCAAAAGAAAATCCATATCGAAAACATTGACTCCGCCTATCGGAATCAGGATAAAATCCCGGATGTGACCGTTGTATTCTGCGCCACCTCTCCCACAGGACCGGTCATTGTTGGTTGGTATCGGCACGCTGAGGTTTTTCGTGACATGCAAAAATCTGCGGATGGTGTTCTGTATAATATACTGACCGGCGAAGAAAATGCCGTGTTGATCAATGAAGCAGAACGACAGTTTAAAGCGCCGCGGGCAAATACCGATGGATACGGCTTTGGTCAAAGCAATATTTGGTATGCCAATCAGGATGATGACAGAGTACGGGAATATGTACAAAGTGTTTGGGAGCATATTCGGAATTTTCAGCCGGAGGGCAATCTTCTTCACAGAACGGATGACACGACAGAAGAAACGGAAGATTTACTGCGAGGAGAAATATTGTCTGAATCCGGAAAACGAAAAACAATGGCGGTTAATCTTCCGGAACGCAACCCCAAAGCCCGCAATGTCTGTTTAAAGCGGCGCGGTCATCGATGCCTTATTTGTGGATTCGATGCAAAAGAAGTTTACGGCGATATCTTTGAAGGAATAATTCATGTGCATCATATTGTGCCAATCAGTGAACGAAGCGAAGAATATCAGATTGATCCCGAAACAGATTTGATCCCGGTATGTCCCAACTGCCATATGATGATTCATACCAAGGTGAACGGGAAATATCTGTCGTCGGAAGAACTGAAAAAAAACATACGGAAGCATTATGAGGGGGTAGAAGTAAAATGAAAAAATATGGTTCAAAAGCGATTGCTTTTATGCTTACCTTTGCTATGTTGTTAAGCTTAAGCAACTGGTCTTTGGCGAATGTTCAAGCGGTGGGAGAGGAAGCTAAAATCCAAAAAGGATATACACCGACAGATACAAAGGTGAATTTAAGCAATACCGATATTCCTGCAAACAATACTTATCCGCATCTAACCGAGGTGCCGGAGGGCTACATAGGCATTTATACCAAAGAGGATTTGGAAAAAATAAACGATAACATGGCCGGAAAATATATCCTTATGAATGATATCCATATTCCCGGCGGTGGCATAGAGCAAAATAACAGCAATGCAATCATCTCCAATTTCGATACTATTAATGGCAATTTAACTTCTACTGCTTTCAGCGGCATATTGGATGGCAACGGCTATATGATATCCAATTTGTATATTGAAAATTTTGGTGGTCTATTTTATAAAGTCACTGGCACTATCCGTAATTTGGATGTATACGCTGTCATTTTGTCCGATGGTCAAGATAGTATTGGAGGCATTGCTAATGTTAATGGCGGTCTCATCGAAAATTGTCGGTTTGATGGACAGGTTATTTGCAAAAATAATAGCGGCGGTGCAGTCGGCGGAATAGCCGGAAGTGTATTAGATGGTAAAATCAAAAATTGTGCCAATTACGGTGATGTCGCAATTTCATGTAATGAATGGATGTCTGAGTCAGACAACTTGACGGTAGTTTATGCAGGCGGTATTGCAGGCAACTACAATAGCTGGCGGTGGCAGGACAGATTAGACAACAGCGCAAATTACGGCAATATTATTTTGACAGCCGACTGTTCAGCCGTAGTCGGTGGTGTGTTGGGACGAAATGGTGGCGTGAATATAAGCGCTTGTTTTAATGCAGGCAGCCTATATGTGAAACAAACAGAAGAGGCGACCGGAAAATCGGTAACGATAGGCGGTGTCATCGGTGAAATTACAAATGGTAGATTCGGAAACGCTGTAACTGTGGCAAATATATATAATACGGGCTATTGGGATATTGATTCGCCGGCAGACTTGTGTATGGGCGGAGTGATCGGTTCGATGACCAAATCTACACTCTCCGGTGCATATAATACCGGAACCATATTTCATGATTCCGGATCGACTATCGGCGGTATTGCCGGACGGCTTGATGAACAAAGTACTATTGAGTCAATATACTATCCCGATTTGTATGCTTCTGCTCGGGCAGATATAGAACTGACAGAGGGGCAATATACTTGGGAAGATTTGAAATGGAATTTGAAAGCGTTAACAAATATTCAGGAATTTGATTATGATTCCAGCACATGGAAATACCCGTGGAGCTTTTCGGAGGATTCCTCTTACCCCTATCCGCAATTAAAAGAAAATCCATACCGTGCTTTTAGATTTGGTTCCGGTACAGAGGAAGACCCATATCAGGTGCGAAATATGCAAGAACTGAATGCTGTACGCTATCAACTGTCTGCCTGCTTCCGGATGACGCAGGATATTACCTGTACAACTTACTCAAGCGGCACAGGCGTCAATTCCACTCATCCTGTTTGTATTCCCGGGTATAGGCCCAAATGGTACCCGATAGGCAGTTATACACAGCAGGGCTTTGAAGGAACATTCGACGGTGACGGGCACACCATCGCCGGTATTTATACTGATTGGACAGAAGAAGACTATACGCACGACCTTTTTAATTTGTATGTGAATTTCAATGGGTGCTATAGGGGGCTGTTCGGCTGCAATAGCGGTACTATACAAAATTTGACGGTTAATAATTTTATGGAGGCTGAGGGTATCTTTGATGACTCAAATCTCGCTTTTCCGCATTTCGTGACAGAACCTATCGTTGGCAGCATTGCGGGATATAATACAGGGACGATCCGGCATTGTGTCAACCAAGCATCAATTATATCCATTGAGGCCGGCGGAATCGCAGGAAATAATTACGGTATTATCGAGCAGTGTGTCAACGAGGATATTGTGCGAGGCGACTTATCTGCCGGAGGTATTACCGCGTATAACGGCGATATCATCCGGGAATGTGCTAACATTGGTGCTTTGGTCTGCAAACAGGGACCTTGGGTTTACGATGGCGGTAGCTATGAAACACAGACGGCTGGCGGTATCGCTGTAATTAACAACGGCAGCATTACGAATAGCTATAATACCGCACAAGTGGTTTGCCATACTGTAAATATATATTCCTACCCTAATGCTTATGGCATTGCGGGCGGAGGTACAATTGAAAACTGCTATAACATAGGGCAGATAAATTTACCAAAAAGCGGAACCTTTGGGACAGGCAGCCCTATCGGCGGAGACAATGTTTCCAATGTCTATGCATTGGATATGAATGATAGGGGTTCGGATAGCTGTTTCCGTACTTTAGAAGAGATGAAACAACAGCAAACCTATGCCGGTTTTGACTTTGAGACTATCTGGGCTATGCCTACGGATGGGGATTATCCTTTCCCTGTATTGCACAATGTGAACGCTGCTTTTACTCAACATCCGATCGGTATGGTAATGACAAAAAAACCTTCCCGACATGTGTTTTTAATTGATGAAGAACTGAAAACAGCCATCACGGACGGCGAATTTATTGTCTATTATAACGATGGCAGCTTTACAACAGATACCACAAGATACGCTCGAACGTATCGATATAACGATAAAGTTAAGACTTTTGAATTCTTTAATACGTTGGAGACAGTTGGTCGTCATTCGTTGATGGTATTTCCCCGTGAACTAATGTTTTTCTTTTATTGCGATACCTTTGAAGGAGTATCAGAAAAGCTGCTAACGGATATAAAAATCACAAATATTCCTATCAACACCGTTTATTACGAAGGCGATGAGCTGGATTTGACCGGTATGACGGTAACGGCAGCGTATAATACCCAACAGCAGGAAGCAATAACGGATTATACTGTAACGGGCTTTGACAATACTAAAGTAGGTAAACAAACTGTTACAGTAAGCTACAGTGACTTTTCGGATACTTTTGAGGTTACAGTAAGCCACGACTGGGAAACAGAATTTACCACCGACTATGACCCCACCTGTACCGAACCGGGCAGCAAATCCCGCCAATGCGCCCGCTGTGATGAGAAAACAGATATTACTGAAATCCCAGCAAACGGTCACAGCTATGGAGAATGGTTTGTGGAAAAGCCTGCATCCATGACAGAAGATGGTTTGGAAGTGAGAATCTGCTCTGATTGTCAAGCACGTGAAGAAAGAATCCTCCCCGCCGGTGACTATCTCCCCGGAGATGTTAACAACGATGGAAAGGTAACAGATGAAGACGCGACCTATTTGCTGATGCATACTTTTTATCCAGAAGACTATCCGGTAAGGCAAGACTGTGATTTTAACCATGACGGAGAAATAACCGATGAGGATGCGACCTATCTCCTCTATTACACATTTTTCCCGGATGATTATCCGTTAATCAAACACTAAAGAAAGAAGGATGGTTTCAAAATGAAAAAAATACTTGCAGTTATTCTTGGCTTGATGTTGGCTATCACATCATTAGTACCTGTTTTTGCTTCTGGTTCTGATATCCCGGATATTGATTACCGTATTTCAGATACGGAGATTAAATTAGGCGAAACAGTCACGATTATAATTTCTATCAGCGGCTATGAACCAATCAGATCGGGTGCGCTTTCGATTCAATTCAATCAGGATGTATTGGAGGTCGTTGATGGTGAATGGTTGGTGAAAAACGCTTTGTTAGCTAACTTCGATAAGGAAAAACTAAAAGCAGCTTTTGCGTGTAACAATGCGCAGGATATCAGCGGAGACATTTTCAGTCTTACTTTGAGGGGGAAGTCAGACGCGCTTTCAGCGGGAGACATGGATATAAAGTTTGAACCTCAGTTGCGGAATGCAGATAGTACAAACGTGGAAACAGAAACAGAAATCACGATTCCTGTCACCGTTTCCTGTGCAGAACACAAATATGGCAACTTGATTTCGGCGCTTCCCGCCAAATGCGGCGTAGCCGGAAAAAAAGCCCATTATGAATGCTCTGTATGCAAAAAGCTGTTTGATACCGGAAAAAATGAGGTTACCGCAGAAGCCTTGGTCATTCCCGCGCTTACCCATACGGCGGCTGAAAGCTGGAGCTCTGATGCCGATAACCATTGGAAGGTCTGCGCCAACGCGGGCTGCAGCCAAATCATGGACGGTACTACAGCCGCACATAGCTTTACATGGATAACAGACACCGCAGCTACCGAGGACGCGTCCGGCGTCAAACACGAGGAATGCGGTATTTGCGGATACAAGCGAAATGAAAATACCGAGATACCCAAGCTTCCCCATGTGCACGTCGGTATAACTCATCATGAAGCCGTTGCCGCCAACTGCCACGCAACCGGCACGGTGGAATACTGGACCTGCTCAAGTAATATGTGCTCCGGCAAATACTACGGAAATGCAGATTGCTCGACGGAAATATCGACAATTACCGTTCCTATCAACGCAGACAACCATGACGGTGGCATCGAGGTAAGAGATGCCGTTGCCGCTACTTGCGGTAAGGACGGTTATACCGGCGATACCTATTGCCTTGGCTGCGGTGAGAAGGTCGGCACAGGCGAGGCGATCCCTGCAACGGGTGTTCATGTCAATGCTGCCGGAGAATGGAAGGGCGATGGAGCAAACCATTGGCAGATATGCGATAGCTGTGGCACCGAGTTAAATAAAGCAGCCCACGAGGGCGGCGAAGCAACCTGTTCTGACAAAGCGTTATGTGAGGTTTGCGGTGCAGAGTATGGCGAATTAGATCCCGACAATCATGTGAATACCGAAATTCGTGGCGCTGTGGCTGCTACCGAAGAATCCGAGGGCTATACCGGCGACAAATGGTGCTTGGATTGCAA
Source organism: uncultured Clostridia bacterium (assembly GCA_944384585.1). GTDB lineage: Bacteria > Bacillota > Clostridia > Oscillospirales > CAG-272 > Colimorpha_A. Next base: position 13,784 of record CALWTY010000023.1, read on the forward strand.
TAAAATGCTTGAAGAAGGCACAGTGATTGCCAAGTTTGACCACACCCATGCAATGGTAAGGACAGAGGCGAAAGCCGCTGCCTGTGAGGTGGACGGTAATATCGAGTATTACACCTGTTCCAAATGCGGGAAAAAGTTCAACGATGAAGCCGGCACACGGGAACTGACGAATGAAGAGGTTCATATTGAGGCTACCGGTCACAGCTACAGCACAGTATGGAAGTCTGATGCTGACAGCCACTGGCACGAATGCACTTGCGGTAAACACAGTGACGAGGAAACGCACGCTTTTGGCGAATGGACTGTAATTCAGGAAGCGACAGCAACGGAGAATGGCCGTAAGGAGAGAAAATGCTCTGTGTGTAGCTATATTCAAACAGAGACGATCGCAGCCGCCGGGGGAGCATTGGAGGATTCCGACAGTTCAGATAGCCCACAGACCGGGGACAACGGGAATGTCTTATTTTGGATAGCTTTGATCACTATAGGCGGAAGTATTCTGATAATCACAACGGTTGCGAGAGAAAAAAGAACGCATCATTGAAATAACTTAGAATAGCGGAGAATATTGCTCCGCTATTCTGTTTGAGCAATCTAAAGGATATACGTTAACCGGTATATCTCCCTGCTATGGATATGGTTCAATTTACCTGCCCAAATCATTTATTCGGTTGACTTTCAGCTGTTCGACGTGTGACGATGTCTCAAAATACCAATAAACTTCCTTACCTCTTTCCGGTTTGGATGGTGATATTTTTCCTGCCCGCGTGTAGATGCCGCCATTTGCACGAGTAAGATTAATACATGATAGTATATTCCTGCATTTTCGTGTGATTTCTTTTTACAAAAGGATAGCTATGTACCGCTTTCTGGCACAGAAAAACGCCGCCTTGGAACAAATTCAAGACGGCGTTTTCTGTTTTTGGTATCGGAGCGAACCTTTACGGTGAAGCCGCCTGCGATCAAGCAGAGGTTTCTCCGATTCCCGATATGGTGGGCCAACTGGGACTCGAACCTAGGACCAACCGGTTATGAGCCGGTAGCTCTAACCAACTGAGCTATTGGCCCGCTGATTTTCTCCGATCGGAATCGGAGGGGCAACGGTAACATTATATCACGCCGTGTCGGAAAAGTCAAGAGAAAATTACACTCCCGCCGGCAGTGAAAAGGGGCGGAAGGGTGACTGCCGCCGGCATGAGCGCGGGAAGAAACGGGTTTCCGATCGTGTTCGGGGTGCGGGGCAGGGGAATTCAGCCGGGAATCCCGTTCTGCCGCAGAGCCGCATTTGCCGCGCAGACGGCGGTCGAGAAGGCGATCTGCAGATTGAAGCCGCCGGTAAAGCCGTTGACGTCGAGGATCTCGCCGGCAAAATACAGGCCGCGGACCAGCTTTGACTCCATGGTCTTCGGGTTGATCTCGTTCACGGCGACACCGCCCCGGGTGATAATCGCTTCGTCGATCGGGCGGAAGCGGGAGAGTCGGACGGGAAAGGATTTCAGGAGCGAGATGATCCGCCGCCGCTCCTCCTTCGTGATGGAGTTGACCTTCCTGGCGGGAGGAATGCCGGTTTTGGCGACAAAGACGGGGATCAGCTTCGAGGGGAGCAGCGCGCCGAGAGAATTGGAAAAATCGCGGTTGAGATTCTTTGAAAAATCCGAGAGGAGGCGGGTATCCAGCGTTTTTTCGTCGAGCGCGGGCTTGAGATCGATCAGAAGGGTATAACGGTCGGGGGCAAGATCGGGGATCATCGAAGAGGCCGACAGGATCATCGGCCCGGTCACCCCGTAGTGCGTGAACATCATCTCTCCGAAATCGGAATAGCGGACCTTGCCGTTCCGATCGACGATCGAGGCGGCGACGTTGCGGAGCGAAAGTCCCTGCAGCTCGGCGCAGAAGCGGTCGGGTGAGACTATCGGCACCAGGGAGGGGATCAGCTCCGTGATGGTATGTCCCAGCTGCGCCGCCATGCGGTAGCCGTCTCCGTCCGAGCCGGTGGCGGGGTAGGAGAGACCGCCGGTGCAGAGAATGACGGCGTCAAAGGCCTCCTCCCTTCCGCCTGCCCGAAGGCCGCGGATTGAGCCATCCGACGCGAGAAGCCCGGTGACCCGTGCGAAGCGGACGTGCCCCTCCACGGCGGTTCTGAGGACGCGGACGATGTCGCCCGCCCGATCGGAGACCGGGAAGACGCGGTTGCCCCGCTCGGTCTTGAGGGGGACGCCCCGCTCCTCGAAGAAGCGCATGACGTCGCGGCAGGAAAAGGCGCTGACCGCGGAATAGAGGAACCGGGGGTTGGCGGGGACGTTCTCCATGAATTCCGGAAGGCTGCAGTTGTTGGTCAGATTGCAGCGCCCCTTGCCGGTGATGGCCAGCTTTTTGCCGAGGCGATCGTTCCGTTCAAACAGGGTGACGTCGGCATTTTCTTCAATCAGGCGGGCGGCCGCCATCATGCCGGCCGCGCCGCCGCCGACGACGGCGATCTTCTTCATGTCGGACTCCTTTCCGGCCGAAGAGGGCGCTTCAAGCGCCCTCACAGCTTATCCTTGTCGTAGACGTCGTATTCGTCCCAGATTTTTTCAAGACGGCTGAAGACGCCCTCCAGCTCTGTCTGCTTCCGCCGGGAGACCGCCACGATCAGCGCGTCGATGATGCTAAGCGGCGCGACCAGCGAGTCGACGAAGGAGGCCATGTCGCTCTTGGCGTAGAGGCGGAAATCGGCATAGGGTGCGATGGGGGAGCGGTCGCTGTCGGTCAGGGTGATGATCTGCGCCTTCTGGGAGCGGGCATACTCCACGGCGTTGATGATGCGCTTGGAATAGCGGGGGAAGCTGATGGCGATCACCACGTCGCGCTCCGAGACCCGCAGCAGCTGCTCGAAGATCTCGCTGCCGCTCGTTGTCTGGAGCAGGGAGACACGCTCGAACATGAACCGGAAGTTGAAGGCGAGGAAATTGGCAAGAAACGCGGAGCTTCTCATGCCGATGATATAGATCTTCCGCGATTCCATCAGCGCGTCGACGGCGCCGGTGAAATCCCGACGGCTCACCCCCTCCAGCGTGGCCCGGATCTTGGAAATATCGGAATTCAGAACGCTTTCCAGCACATCCCCGCCGCCGATCCGATCGTTTGTGACCTCCATCCGCTGAACGGGGGTCAGCTTCATGCGGATCAGCTCCTGCAGCGCCGTTTGCAGCTCGGGATATCCCTCAAAGCCGAGCGCCGAGGCGAAGCGGACGACGGTGGATTCGCTGACGCCGGTCACCTCTCCCAGACGGGAGGCCGTCATGAAGGCTGCCTTGTCATAATTGGCGATCAGATATCTGCCGATCGCCCGCTGTCCCTTGGAAAACTCCGGGACGCGGTCTCTGATTCGTTCGAGAAGATCGTTTTTCATGCTTCCTGCTCTCATCGCAAGGCGATGAAGCTCCTCCGTTTGCTCTGATGATTATGAATCGGGGAAGGGCGCTTCCTGCAAAATAACGGCGCGGATTCCCGCAAAACTGCGTAAAATACGGGATATGCAGGGAGAGCCCGCACATCCTTCAAAATCGTTACATTATGATTATATGGCGAAAAGGCGCGTTTGTCAAGGGCATGGCGCAAATATTCATCAAACGGACACAATCAGAAGGCGCGCACTCCTGCAAACGGAACGCAGAACCGCGGGCCGGAGAGCCGCTGCGCCGCAGAGCAGTTGCCCCGCCGCGGTTGCGTCGGGATCGTGAAGACGGCGTTCGCCGCGCTTCCGCGCCGCCCCTTCGCAGCGGCAGAGCGGGGTTTTTTTAAACTTTTTCCGAAATTCGGCATCGGCTCTTTACAAATGCCGTAAAATATATTATAATCATTCTGTATCGGTCTGCCCGACGGACCGATAACTTTCATATCGGGAGAAACCGCCATGAACAGAGCAGAAAAGCTCGCTTTGATCACATATAAAAGCATCCGGCAGGAGATCGCCTCGATCCGGGAGCGAGATCCCGCGGCGGACAGCGCGCTGGAGGTGGCGCTGCTGTATTCCGGCTTTCACGCGGTGCTGGCCTATCGCATCGCACACCTCCTTCATGTGAGAGGGCATATCCTCTCGGCAAGGATTATCAGCCAGACGGCAAAATTCTTCACCGGCATCGAGATTCACCCCGGCGCCAAGATCGGCAAGGGGCTTTTCATCGACCACGGCAGCGGCGTCGTGATCGGAGAGACCGCCGAGATCGGGGATCACTGCACGCTGTACCAGGGAGTGACCCTCGGCGGAACAGGGAAGGATCTCGGCAAGCGCCACCCGACCCTCGGCAACAACGTGATGATCGGCGCGGGCGCGAAGGTGCTGGGGCCCTTCAAGATCGGGGACAATTCCAAGATCGCCTCCAATGCCGTCGTGCTGTCGGCCGTGCCCCCGAATTCCACGGCGGTAGGGATTCCCGCCCGGGTGGTCAAGACCGACAACAAACGGGTCGATCTTGATCAGGTGCATATGCCGGACCCCCTCTCGCAGGAGCTTTGCCGTCTGCAGCATCGGGTCGATCTGCTGGAAAAAAGACTTTCAGAATGGGAAAACGGAGACAAGGAAACATGAAGCTGTACAATACCCTGACAAGAAGCAAGGATGAGTTTCTGCCAAACGAGCCGGGCAAGGTGAAGATCTACACCTGCGGTCCGACCGTTTATCATTTCGCGCATATCGGCAACCTGCGCACCTATATCATGGAGGATGTGCTGGTGCGGGCGCTCGAATATCTCGGCTACGACGTGCTGCGGGTCATGAACATCACCGACGTCGGACACCTTTCGGGTGACTCCGACGACGGGGAGGATAAAATGCTCAGCGGCGCGAAGCGTGAGCATAAATCGGTGATGGAGATCGCAAAATATTATACCGACGCCTTTTTCCGCGACTGCGAGGCGCTGAAGCTCCGCCGCCCCGACGTCGTCCGCCCCGCCACCGAATGCATCCCCGATTTCATTGCGATGATCGAAAAGCTGCTGGCGGACGGTTACGCCTATGTTTCGGGAGGAAACGTTTATTTCGATATCTCGAAGCTCGATAAATACTATGTCTTCGGGGAGCATGAGGCGGAAAATCTCGAGGTCGGCGTCCGGGAGGGCGTCGGAGAGGATGTCAATAAGCGCAACCCCGCCGACTTCGCCCTCTGGTTCACCAAATCGAAGTTCGACGACCAGGAGCTGAAGTGGGAGAGCCCGTGGGGGCTTGGATATCCCGGCTGGCATATCGAATGCTCCGCGATCTCCCTCAAGTACTGCGGAGAGTATCTGGACATCCACTGCGGCGGAGTCGACAATGCCTTCCCGCATCATACCAACGAGATCGCGCAGTCGGAGGCCTACCTCGGTCACAAGTGGTGCAGCTTCTGGTTTCATGTCCTCCATCTCAACACCGCAAGCGGGAAAATGTCGAAATCGAAGGGGGAATTCCTCACCCTCAGTCTGCTGAAGGAAAAGGGCTACGACCCGATGGCATACCGCTTCTTCTGCCTGCTCTCGCATTACCGCAAGCCTCTCGTTTTTTCCTACGAGGCGCTGGATAACGCCGTTTCGGCGTACGGAAAGCTGCGGGCGCGCTGCGCGGCGCTTCCCTCGGGAGGCGATTGCACGGGAGAGACAGCGGGGGCGCTCCGCGCCTCCTTTACCGCGGCGCTGGAAAACGATCTCAATACCTCCCTCGCCCTGACCGCTGTCTACGACGTGCTGAAGTCCGGGCTTGCCGATGCCGATAAGCGCGCGCTGATCGAGGAGTTTGACCGCGTTCTTGCGCTGGGTCTGACCGATCCTCTCCCGTCAGAGAAGGAACCCTCCGGGGAGGAGGACGGCGAGGACGCCGAGATCCGTCGTCAGATCGCCCTCCGCGCCGCCGCGAAAAAGGAAAAGAATTACGCCGAGGCCGACCGCATCCGGAACGAGCTGGCGGCAAGGGGCATCACCCTGATCGATACCCCGCAGGGGACGACCTATCAGAGATAAACACGGTTTCGCCGCAGCGCCTGCCGGCATGACGCCGTCGGCGGAACGGAAGGAAGGATCTATGAAAATCAAGAGCTTGCTGGCGCCGCTTCTGTCGCTGCCGATGATTCTCGCCTCCTGCGGGATCATCACGATCAATCGGGGCGGGGCGGAGAGCGAAACCTCCGCCGAAAGCGAGATCAGCCTCCCGACTTATCGGCCGGGGGAATATCCCGTCGCCACCGAAACCGACGGGCTTCAGATCGCGCAGGACAGGCTGTCGGGCCTCCCCGACGCCGATCTTGAGGGGCAATCGGTCTTCTTCGCCGCGGCGACGGAGACGGGGGCGCTCTTCGGGAGCGAGGAGGGGATTTATTCGCAGGCGGTTCTGAAGCGGAATCAGCTCGTCGACGAAAAATACAACACCCGCATCCTGATCCTGCGTGAGAACAGCGAGGTGCTGCGCGACAAGGTGCGCGCCGCCGATCGGGCGGAGGAGTATTACGCGGACTTTGTCGTTCTGCCCTATGTCGGGGTGGGCGGGTATTACGCCGACGGCTATCTGCGGAATCTCAGCTCCCTTTCCTTTGCCGAGCTTGATGACGAATGCTATGACGGCGAGGCGATGGCGCAGCTTACCTTCGGAGGCTTTGTTGCCGGTGCGGTGGGGGATGCAACCGACCAGCCGGAGCATTACGCCTGTCTCTTTTTCAATAAAACCCTGGCCGGACGCCTCGGCACGGCGCTTGACTATCGGAGCATTTACGACGGGGAATTCACCTGGGAGAGCCTGCTGACGCTTCTCAAAACGATGCCGGAGGGGACGATTTCCCTCGTCGGGGACGACGGGGAGCAGGTGATTTCCGACGCCTTTTTCTCGACGGGACAGACATATCTTGCGTCCGACGGGGAGGGCGGGCTGCACCTTGCCTGCGATACCGAGGCCTCGGTATCGCTCATCGGCGTGCTGAAGCAGCTTCTGCCGATGCTCCGTTCCGAGGCGAAGATCGGGGCGGGAACGGCTGCCTCCGGCGAGACCGAGGCGGAGACGGCCACCCTGAAGGGACGGGAGATTTTCCTTGCCGGGGAAGCGGCGGTCTGCTTCGGGAATCTCGGCATGATGAGCGAGCTTGCCAACTGCGGCTTCCGCTGGGAGGCACTTCCGCTTCCCAAACTCAGTGCCGACGAGCCGGTCTACAGCACGGCGGTCACCGACCGCGCGCCGGTCATCACGGCGCTGGCATCGGCGGAGAATGTCGATACCGTCGGATATGTCCTGAGGGCGCTCCATACCGCCTCCTTCGGCTATGTCCGCTATGAATTTTACCGTTATGCCGAGGCAGAGGCCGTCACCGGCGTCAATACGCTCGATATGATCGACCTGATCTGCGAAAATCCGGTCTACGACCATGCCTCCATGTTCGGAGGCGCGTATGCGGGGCTGCGCAACGGAACGACCGGCGCCTTCCTCTCGGCCGTGCAGGGGGAGCGCGACTTCAGCTACTATCTGTCCCGCAACGTCTCGCGTCTGAACAGCTACCTGAACGGGCTGAAATGAAATGTTAAATTTATATGAATACTCCGAATCCCGTTTACAAACGAGGGAATCTGTGGTATACTATTCCCGTGCTGCGTTGTCCCGGCTCCCGGGGAAAGGGCTTGTTGCCGTGTCACCCGCCGGCTGCTGAGGCATACGTTTATTTTATGCAATGAGGTGAAAAGAATCATGACAGCGGAAATCAAGAAGAGCATTATCGAAAAATACGCCACTCACGAGGGAGATACCGGCTCGCCGGAGGTTCAGATCGCGATCCTGACATATCGGATCAACAATCTGACCGAGCATCTGAAGTCCAACGACAAGGATCACCACAGCCGCCGCGGACTCCTCAAGATGGTCGGACACAGAAGAAATCTTCTGGGATATCTGATGAAGACCGATATCGCCAGATACCGCGCTATTATTGAAAAGCTCGGAATCAGAAAGTAAGACCGGGCGGGGTACGGCGCATCCGCAAGAACCCCACCGGCCTGCCTGAGGCTCTTGAAGTGGGGAACCGAACCGAACAGGGTCGGTTCCTCATTCCTGCGTTTATCCCCCCGTGTACGGGAGGAGAAAACGATGAGAGCGGTAAAAAACGGCCGCCCCGCCGCGCGTGCGGGACGGACGGGATGTTATAGATGGAGGAAGAAAGAATGTTTGAAAATTACAAGGTATTTGAATACACGCTGGCGGGAAGACCGCTGAAGATCGAGACCGGCAAGCTCGCGGGTCTGGCAAACGGCTCCTGCCTGGTCAGATACGGCGACACCGCGATCCTCGCGACCGCCACGGCAAGCGCAAAGCCCCGCGACGGGATCGATTTCCTGCCCCTTTCGGTGGATTTCGAGGAAAGACAGTATTCTGTCGGAAAGATCCCCGGCGGCTACTTCAGACGGGAGGGAAAGCCCTCCGAAAAGGCGATCCTCACCTCCCGTGTGATCGACCGCCCCATCCGTCCCCTTTTCCCGAAGGATCTGCGCAATGATATCGTGCTGAATCTGACGGTGATGTCGGTCGACAACGACTGCTCTCCCGAAATCACCGCGATGATCGGCGCGTCGGTTGCCCTTTCGATCTCGGATATCCCGTGGAACGGCCCGATTGCCGGCGTTTTCGTCGGTCTTGTCGATGGGGAATATGTGATCAATCCCACCTCGGCGCAGCGGGAGAAGAGCCTGCTTGAGCTGACGGTCGCCGGTTCCGCCGCCAAGGTCGTCATGATCGAGGCAGGCGCGAAGGAGGTCTCCGACGACGAGATGTTCGGCGCCATCATGCTGGCGCACGAGGAGATCAAAAACCTCGTTGCCTTCATCAACGGCATCGTCGCGGAGATCGGCAAGCCGAAGTTCAGCTACACCTCCTCCGAGTTCGATCACGAGATGTTCGACAAGGTCTTCGATTTCTGCGAGAAGGACGTGATGTTCGCCCTCGATACCGACGACAAGACCGTCCGCGACGAGAGAATGCTCCCGATCCGCGACGCCATCGTCGAGCGCTTTTCCGAGGAATATCCCGATATCGAAGCGAGAATGGAGGAGCTGATCTACAAGATCCAGAAAAAGATCGTCCGCCGCTGGCTGATCAACGATAAGAAACGGGTCGACGGCAGAAGAATGGACGAGATCCGTCCCCTTTCCGCCGAAATCGACCTCCTCCCCAGAGCCCACGGCTCCGGTCTCTTCACCAGAGGACAGACCCAGGTGCTGACCGTCGCCACCCTCGGCACGCTCGGTGACCGTCAGATGCTCGACGGCATCGATGAGGAGGACTCCAAGCGCTATATGCATCATTACAATATGCCCGGATATTCCACCGGCGAGGCCAAGCCCGTCCGTTCTCCCGGCAGACGCGAGATCGGTCACGGGGCGCTGGCTGAGCGCTCGCTGGTGCCGGTCCTTCCCGATATCGAGGAGTTCCCGTATGCCATCCGCTGCGTCTCGGAGGTGCTGTCCTCCAACGGCTCGACCTCGCAGGCATCGGTCTGCGGCTCGACGCTGGCGCTGATGGCGGCGGGCGTTCCGATCAAGGCGCCGGTTGCCGGTATCTCCTGCGGTCTGATCACCGAGGAGGACGGGACATGGACCACCATGATCGATATTCAGGGACTTGAGGACTTCTACGGCGATATGGACTTCAAGGTCGCGGGTACGCACAAGGGCATCACGGCGATCCAGATGGATCTGAAGATCGACGGTCTGACCCCCGAAATCATCCGCGCCGCCCTTGAAACGACCCATAAGGGACGTGACTATATCATCGACGAGATTCTGCTCAAGGCCATCGCAGAGCCCAGACCCGAGGTTTCGGAGTATGCGCCCAAGATGATCAGCATGAAGATCGATCCCGAGAAGATCGGGGACGTCATCGGCCCGAAGGGGAAGATCATCCAGAAGATCCAGGCCGAGACCGGCACCGAGATCAGCATCGAGGACGACGGTTCGATCTTTATCGCGGCGATCAAGCGCGACGGCGGATTGGCTGCCGAGGCTGCGATCCGCAACATCGTCTTTGAGCCGGAGGTCGGCGCTGTTTACGAGGGTACGGTCACCCGCATCATCCCGATCGGCGCATTCGTTGAATTCGCGCCCGGGAAGGAGGGGCTCGTTCATATCTCGAAGCTGGCGCATACCAGAGTCGAGAAGGTGGAGGATGTCTGCAATGTCGGGGACAGGATCGCCGTCAAGTTCCTCGGCGTTGACGAAAAGGGAAGACTGAATCTGTCGCATAAGGACACCCTGCCCAGACCCGAGGGGAAGGGCGACGGTGAGCCGGTCGAGCGTCCCCGCAGATCCTTCCGTCAGAGAAGAGAGCGCTGATCGGTATTCCGACCGGCGACCATAATGAGATGCGAGCCGTCGGACGGCTCGCATCGTTGTTTAGGGAGGGGGATGACGCGGCAGGCTCCGGGCGGATGCCGGGAAAGGGAAAGGTACAGGAGGGAAAGGATGTATCGCATTTTGATCGTGGAGGACGATCCCGTGATTTCGGCGGCGGTGAACCGCGGCCTGACGGCATGGGGATATGATGTCCGGGAGACGGAGGAATTTCATCGCGTGACGGCGCTGTTTGACGACTGCGCTCCCCATCTTGTGCTGATGGATATTTCGCTGCCCTTCTGCGACGGCTTCTATTGGTGTCGGGAGATTCGGAAAAAGTCGAAGGTGCCGGTATTGTTTCTCTCCTCTGCCTCCGATAATATGAATATCGTGATGGCGATGAATATGGGAGGGGACGATTTTATCGCGAAGCCCTTTGATATGAGCGTGCTGGTCGCCAAGGTCGGGGCGCTCCTGCGGCGTGCCTACGATTTCGGGGGACAGACCGGGTTTCCGGAGCATCGCGGTGCGCGTCTGGATACCTCCGCCGCCTGCCTGCTCTACGGCGGAAAGCGGATCACGCTGACGCGCAACGAGTACCGAATCCTCCTCACCCTGCTGCAGCGGAAGGGGAGCGTTGTCAGCCGCAGCACGCTGATGGAGCAGCTCTGGGAGACCGATTGCTATGTGGACGAGAATACGCTGACGGTGAATATGACGCGCCTGCGCCGCAAGCTGGAGGCGGAGGGACTGCCCGACTTCATTGTGACCCGCAAGGGGATGGGCTATCTGATCGGCGGGGAGGACTGACAATGTTTTTTCGATATCTGCGGGAGAAGGCGGGAGTGTTTTTGCTCCTGCTGCTGTTCGGCGGGATATTTGCCCTTGTTTTTTCGCTGTTTGATCTGAATACCGATGCGGTGGGCTATGCAACGGCGCTCTGTGCGGCGATGCTCGTGCTTTGGATTTTCCTCGGTTACCGCCGCTTCGCTGCCCGCTGCCGTCGGCTTTTGTCGCTGCGGGAGGAGATTCTGCTCACGTCGGAGCATCTGCCTCCTCCCGACGGGCCGATCGCGGAGGCATATACGGCGCTGATCACGAGGCTCGGAGAGGAGCTGAAGCACCGTACCGAGGAATACAAGAGACGGCGGCGGGAGGAGGAGGAATACGACACCGTCTGGGTGCATCAGATCAAGACTCCGATCTCTGCCATGCGGCTGCTGCTCGGGGAAAAGGAGGATGAGGCACTCTCGGAGGAGCTGTTCCGCATCGAGCAGTATGTCGATATGGTGATGATCCGCCTCCGTCTCGGCTCGGAGAGCAGCGACTATCTGCTGAAGGAATATAATCTTGACGCGATCGCGCGGGCATCGGTGCGGAAATTTGCGCCGCAGTTCATCCGGAAAAAGCTGCGGATCGACTATCGCGTGCCGCCGATGACGGTGCTGACCGATGAAAAATGGCTCTCCTTCGTGATCGAGCAGCTTCTGTCAAACGCGCTGAAATACACAAGGCAGGGCACGATCACCCTCTCCACGCCGGCGCCGATGACGCTGGAAATCCTCGACACCGGGGTCGGGATCCGTCCGGAGGATCTGCCGCGGGTCTTTGAAAAAGGCTATACGGGGATGACGGGACGGCTTGATAAGCGAGCCTCCGGCATCGGCCTGTATCTCTGCCGGCAGATCTGCAGGAGACTGGGTCACGGGATCAGCGTCGAATCGTGCTTCGGGGTTGGAACGGCGGTCAGGATCACCTTCGGCCGTCCCCGACTTCCCATCGAATAACCGTACCTTACGAAACCGTAAGAAACAAAGGAGGAAATGTAAGCCAAATCGATGGCAGACTTCCTCCTTTTCCTGTATAATCAAGGAGTAAAAATCAAAGCCTCCCCCGCGGGGCTTGCGAAAGGAACGGTACGGACAATGATGAAGATTCTTGAAGTACGGAATCTGAAGAAAATTTACACCACCCGCTTCGGCGGGAATCGGGTCACAGCCCTCGAAAACGTCAATTTTGAGGTGGAGGCGGGAGAATATGTGGCGATCATGGGGGAGTCGGGATCAGGCAAAACGACGCTGCTCAATATCGTCGCTTCCCTGGATCGTCCGACGTCGGGCAGCGTCATTCTGTCCGGCATCGATCTCGGAAGCGTGAAGGATAAGGATATCGCCGTCTTTCGGCGGGATCATCTCGGCTTCGTGTTCCAGGATTTCAATCTGCTCGACTCCTTTTCGGTGCGGGACAATATCTTCCTGCCGCTGGTACTGTCGGGAAAGCGCTATGCGGAGATGGAAAAGCGCCTGACGCCGCTTGCCTTTCAGCTCGGCATCGGAGACGTTCTCTCAAAGTTCCCGTATGAGATTTCGGGAGGACAGAAGCAGCGGGCGGCGGTGGCGCGCGCCATGATCACCGAGCCGCAGCTCCTGCTGGCCGATGAGCCGACCGGCGCGCTCGATTCCAGATCGTCAGAGGAGCTGCTCCGCCTTTTTGCCGAGCTGAACGGAAGGGGACAGACCATTCTGATGGTGACTCACTCCGCCAAGGCTGCCAGCCGGGCGGGACGGGTACTGTTTATCAAGGACGGCATCGTCTTCCACCAGATCTACCGCGGAAATTGCCGCGACGAGGAGATGTATCAGCGGATTTCCGATACGCTGACCGTGATCGCGACGGAGGGACAGGGGAAATGAAGCCGATGCTGTATCTCCGCCTGGCGGCGGGCAATATCCGCAAGAACAGAAAGATTTATTTCCCGTATCTGCTGACCTGCGTCTGTATGGTCGCGATCTTCTATATCCTCGGCTTCCTGGCAAAGGATCCCGATGTGATCGAGATGAGGGGCGGTCGGACGCTTGAGACCATTCTCGGCTTCGGTGTGGTCGTCATCGCGGTGTTTTCGGCGCTCTTCCTCTTCTACACCAACAGCTTCCTCGTCAAGAGACGGCGGAAGGAGATGGGGCTGTACAGCGTGCTGGGCATGGGAAAGCGGCATATCGCGGGGGTGATGCTCTGCGAGAATATCATGATCGGCTTCCTCGGCGTGCTGTTCGGTCTGGGGGGAGGCATCCTTCTCTCCAAGCTGTCGCAGATGTGCCTGTTGCGCCTGATGGGGAACATTGCCCCTTTCCCGTTTTACGTCAATATCAGAATCATGCTGCTCACCGTTGCCGTCTACGGGGCGGTTTTCCTCCTGATCTATCTCAGCTCACTGAGAAAGCTCGGCACGGCAAGCCCTCTTGAGCTTCTGCGGGAGAGCAGCGCCGGAGAAAAGGAGCCGAAGGGGAATCTGCCGATCGCTCTGCTCGGTCTGGCGCTGGTCGCCGTCGGATATTGGCTGGCGCTGACGGTCAAAGATCCGATCGAGGCGATGGCATGGTTCTTTGCGGCGGTCATTCTCGTGATTCTCGGCACCTACTGCTGCTTCATTGCGGGCAGCGTCTCCTTCCTGCGCCTGCTCAAGCGGAATCGCCGCTATTATTACAGCCCGAAGCACTTTATCCCGGTGTCGGGGATGACCTATCGGATGAAGCGGAACGGCGCGGGGCTGGCGTCCATCTGCATCCTGTCGACGATGGTTCTGGTCACGCTCTCCTCGGTGACGAGCCTTTATATCGGGAAGACCGATTCGCTCCGCGCCAGGTATCCCCGCCATATCATCATGGAGCTCAAAGGAGCAGACGAGAAGATGTGGGAGTACCTTGACTTAAGCGTGGGGCAGACCCTCGACCGCTGCGGGGTGAAGTCAAAGGGACGCTGCTTCTATCGGTATTTTCAGGGCTATGCGGCGATGAACGAGGACGGAATTCTGGATTTCTCGCGCATGGGCCATCAGACGCTTTTCCGCATCACCGCCGTCCCCTATCGGGATTATGCCGCGGCGGAGCAGGGAGCGCCGCTGACCGGAAGACCGCTTGAGGAGGGAGAGGCGCTGGTTTTCTTCGGAAACGGAGAGGAGCAGAAGACCGTCACCTTTGCGGACGGACAGCGTTATACCGTCGTGGGAGAAGCGGATCGGCAGCGGGTGTTGCTGACATCGGGGGCGGACTTCGAAGGGCAGATCCTGCTGGTGCTGCCCGACGACGGGGATATCGACGCGCTCCTTGATTCCTATGCCGAGGAGATCTTCGACGACGCGACGCCCCGGAACCCCAACCGCTATCTGGCCTTTGATCTCGACGCCCCGCAGCAGACGCGGCTTGAGATCCTCAACCTGCTCTCTTCGGTGATGGAGGAGTATGACGGCGAGACGAGCGGGGGCTATTCCTATTATACAACCGGATCGGATTGGAACGAGGCGGATTTTTTCGGCAATTATGCCGGTCTGTTTTTCATCGGCGTGCTGCTCGGCGCCGCCTTTGTCTTCGCCACCATTCTGATCATGTACTACAAGCAGATCACGGAGGGCTATGAGGATCAGTCCCGCTTCGATATCATGCGGCGGGTCGGGATGACGAGGCGGGAGATCCGTGCGGCAGTCAATTCCCAGGTGATCGCGGTCTTCTTCCTGCCGCTGCTGGCGGCGGGGGTGCATATGGCCTTTGCCTTCCCGATGATCAGCCGTATGCTCCGTCTGTTTGACCTGATCAATGTGCGGCTATTCCTTTTCACGTCGGTGCTGTCCTTCCTGTTTTTTGCGGTATTCTATGTGGCGGTCTATCTGATCACCTCAAGGGCGTATTACGGAATCGTCAGCGCCGCGCCCGACCGAGGCACGGCATAAAACGAAGGTATGTCGGAGCGCCCGGACGCGGCATCGGGGGCGGAATGCTTCCGGGTCATTCGCGCAGCGGCGTCCGACCGTGCGCAGGAGAAGGGACGGGGATCCGTCCCTCCTCTTGCAATTGCCGCGCCGGTGTGGTATAATAGTGAGGTATCGCTTTGAAGGAGGGCGCCATGTTCCGCAAGTCAGAAAAGTCACGGGATTCCGATCGTTCGGAGGGGAATTGTCTGCCGGACCGCGCAGCCCCCGCGCGGATCGGGAAAATGAACGAGGCGGCGTGGCTCTTCGGCATCCTCCTCTGCTCTCTCGGTGTGGCGCTCTGTACCAAGGCCGGCTTCGGGCTGTCGATGATCGCCGCCCCTGCCTATATCCTGCACCGGAGGCTGGTGCTTCTGTCCCCCTTCTTTACCCAGGGAACCTGCGAATATCTGTGGCAGGGAATCCTGCTGATCGTCATGTGCCTCGGGATCCGGCGCTTCCGTCTGCGCTATCTGCTCTCCTTTGCGACGGGGGTGCTGTTCGGCTTCAGCCTCGATTTTTGGCTTCGTCTGCTCGGAGGCGGAACAGTCTGTCCGACCCTCGGCAGCCGGATTCTCTTTTTCGCACTCGGAGAGGGCGTGACGGCGCTGGCGGTCGCCTTCTATTTCAGAACCTCGCTGCCGCTTCAGATCTATGAGCGGCTGGTGACGGCATTTGCTTCCTGCTATCACATCCCGACCGACCGTATGAAGCTCATCAACGATGTGGCAATGCTGCTTTTGTCGCTGCTCCTTGCCCTGACCCTCAACCGTTCCCTTGACGGCGTCGGGCTCGGGACGGTGGTGATCACGGCGGTCAATGCCCCGCTGATCGGGCTGTCGGGTCGGCTTCTTGATCGGTTTTTCCGCTTTGATCCGCGGTTTCCCCGCCTCTGTGCCTGCCTAGCGGGGGAGGAATGAGTTGACTTTTTTTCCTGTTTGGTGTATAATGACGATATTGAACCAAATACGGATTTACCGGAGGAGAAAACCCAATATGAGTATTGAGAAAAAACTGTTCGGCAGCTACGGCGGCAAGGATGTCTTTGCCTACACCCTGACAAATCGGGTGGGCGCCGCTCTGACGATACTGACCTACGGCGGGATCATGAACCGCCTTCTTGTGCCCGACCGGAACGGCAGGCTTGCCGATATTATCTGCGGATTTGACCGGGTGGAGGATTATGTGGCGGATCGCGCCAGTTATACCGGCTCGATCATCGGCCGATACGGCAACCGCATTTCGGGCGGCGGCTTCTCCATCAACGGCAAGCGCTGCAGCATTGCGCTGAACGAAAAGGGCGTCTGCCATCTCCACGGAGGCAACGTCGGCTTCAACCGCCGCCTCTGGGATGCGGAGGCTCTGCCCGGCGACGGGAAGGACAGCCTCGCGCTCACACTCTTCTCCCCCGACGGCGAGGAGGGCTATCCCGGCAATCTTTTTGTCAAGGTGACCTATACCTTCGACGACGATTGCGCGCTGACCATCCGCTATGAGGCGGAGAGCGATTGCGATACCGTTCTCAATATGACCAGCCATACCTACTATAACCTCAACGGCTACGACGGCGGCTCGGTGATGAAGCAGGAGCTTTGCCTCAATGCCGACCGGTATGACGCCGTCGATGAGCTGCTGCTTCCGGTCGGAGAGCCGGCGTCGGTGGAGGGAACGGCCTTCGACTTCCGCAAGCCCCGTCCCATCGGACAGCCCTACGATCACAACTTTGTTATCAACGGCGAGCCCGGCAGCCTCCGTCTTGCGGGAAAGGCCTGCGATCCCGAATCGGGACGCACCCTGACGCTTTACACCGATCTGCCTGCGGTTCAGCTCTACACGGCGGAATTCATGAACGGGCCGACCTGCTTCAAGGGCGGCGTACCGCAGCGCCCCCTGCACGCCTTCTGCCTGGAGACGCAGTACAGCCCCGACACGCCCAACCGCCCCTATCTGCCTCAGTGTCTGCTGAAGGCGGGCGGCAAATACGACAGCACCACCAGATTCGTCTTCGGCACGGTCTGATTGACGGAAAAACGTAAAGAGCGGCGCGGAAGTCATGCTTCCGCGCCGCTCTTTTATGCCGCGCATGACGCTGCGGAGGGAGGATATGCGCGCTGCGGAGGGAGGATATGCGCTGCGGAGGGAGGATATGCGGCGATGAGGATCGGAACAGCGGACGTTCCGCCGTCTCTGCCGCATATCTTAATTTTGTACTGCCTTTTTCCGAATATTCTACAAGCATTTCCGACACCTTCTATGGTAAAATAAGAACAGTAATACGCATCGGAGGCAGTGAAAATGAGCGCAAAATATACAATCGGACTCGATTTCGGAACCTTGTCGGGGCGGGCGGTGCTGGTCTCGGCGGAGGATGGGAGAGAGCTTGGCTACAAGGAATATGTCTACCCTCACGGGGTCATGGATCGCACGCTTCCCGACGGCAGGCCGCTCAAGCCTGATTCGGCGCTGCAGCATCCGCAGGATTACCTCGACGTGCCGGAAAAGACGATACCCGCCCTCCTTGCGGAATGCGGGGTGGATAAGGAGGCCGTTATCGGGATCGGGATTGATTTTACCGCCTGTACCGTGATGCCGGTCTATGCCGACGGCACGCCCCTCTGCATGACCGACGCCTATCGCGGCGAGCCGAATGCCTATGTCAAGCTCTGGAAGCATCACGCTGCGCAGGAATACGCCGACCGTATCAACGCAACGGCGGAGGCGCGTGGGGAGGCATGGCTGAAGCGTTACGGCGGCAAAACCTCCTGTGAATGGGCCTTTGCCAAGCTGCTTGAGACCTATGTCGAAGCCCCCGACGTCTATCGGGCCGCCGATCTCTGCCTGGAGGCGGGGGACTGGATGGTGATGCAGCTCTGCGGGAAGCTCAGACGGAGTGCCTGCATGGCGGGCTATAAGGCGCTCTGGAGCCGGGAGGAGGGCTATCCCTCGCGGGCATTCTTCGAGGCGGTGGCGGAGGGCTTCGGCGGCGCGGCGGAGGAGAAGCTGCGCGGCGAGGTGGTGGCGGCGGGCGCCCCCTGCGGCTATCTGACGAAGGAAGCGGCGGCGCGTATCGGTCTGACCGAGAAGACGGCCGTTTCCGCCGCCGTGATCGACGCGCACGCGGCAGTTCCCTCCCTCGGCGGGGACTGCGAGGGGAAAATGCTGATGATCCTCGGCACCTCCACCTGTCATATCAGCCTGTCGAAGTCGCTGGCCTATGCCGAAGGCATCTGCGGCGTCGTGCGGGACGGGGTGATGCCGGGATATTATGCCTACGAGGCGGGTCAGGCCTGCGTCGGTGACTGCTTTTCCTGGTTCATGCACAACTGCGTTCCGGAAAGCGTGTCGGAGGCGGCGCGGGAGAGAGGAATGAATCTGCACCGCTACCTGCGCTCTCTGGCGGAAAAGAAAAGACCGGGAGAAGGGCGTCTGATCGCGCTCGATTGGTGGAACGGGAATCGCTCGGTCTTGTCGGATACCACCCTGTCGGGCATGATCATCGGGCTGAATCTCAACACCCGTCCCGAGGATCTTTACCGTGCCCTGATCGAAGCGACAGCCTACGGGACGCGCAAAATCGTTGAAAACTATGAGCAGAACGGCATCCCCGTCCGGGAGGTGTATGCGACCGGAGGAATCGCGGATAAGGATCCCTTCACGATGCAGATCTATGCCGACGTTCTCAACCGTCCGATCCGCATTGCGGGCGCGTCAAACGGTCCTGCCCTCGGCTCCGCGATCTTCGCGTCAGCGGCGGCGGGACGGGCGGCCGGCGGCTACGACGATCCCTTCGAGGCCTCCCGCGCGATGGGGAAGCTCCGCGACACCGTCTACTCCCCGATCTCTGAAAATGTCGAGGCGTACCGCCTTCTCTACGCCGAATATGAACGGCTGCACGATTATTTCGGAAGAGGCGGAAACGAGGTAATGAAGCGCCTGCGGGCGTTTTAGGAAGATCCGGGCGGGAAGCGTTTTCCGCTGAAGCCCCTGCCCGCAGCGGGCGGGGGCTGCTTTGCCGTGAGACCGGTTTTGCCGGCTGCTTCCGGGCGCCGACGGCCGGCCCTTTTTTTTGCAAACGTGAAACAGGATGACGGTGGAAGGACTGTGCGCTGCGCGGGCCTGCATCCGACAAGGCGGGAGACCTCCTTCCGCGGCATCAGGCAAGAATGCCCGCTGCGCGGGCTTGCTTTTGCGGTGTTGTCCTCCGTATGTGGTCCGTCCGGCGGAGATCAGCGGTGCGTCGTCTTCCTGCGGCAGCCGACGGTGATCATCGTGACGTAATCACGGCTTGACGGAAGCGACAGCTCGTTCATTCCTTCTTCATAGGAGTATCCGACCGGCTCAAGGCCGCTTGCCTCGGCATATGTGAAGAGCTTCTCGTAGGCCGCCTTCCGCTTCTCCCGATCTCCGATACTGAAGGTTCTCAGATACAGCCCCGCGGGGAGGACGGCGTCACAGACGCCGTCCTCCTCCCGCCCATAGGCGAAAAATCGATCGTAAGCCGAAAGATCCCCTTCCGCCGCCCGTTCTGCCGCAATTCTGCTTCCGAAATTGTCATATAGCCCGAAGAGCCTCTTCAGACGCCGGGAGAAGGCGCCGGCGACGGCAAAATCCTCCTCGTCATAGACCCCGCGGATGGGGTCGCTGAGCAGAAGGGGCTGCTCCGGCAGGGAGAGAAGCTCCACCGCCCCCTCTTCCGCGCGGCGGCTGAGGGCGAGCTTTTCGGATTTCCGCTCGAGAAACTCCTTGATATCGGTCAGCTCCCGGACGGCGCGGTCGATCCGTCTTTTCTTTTCCTCGCGCAGCTCGGGGAGGGAGCGGTCGGAGGCCTCCCGCCGGTAACGCTTGATCTCCTCGATCGAGAGGCCGACCTTCCGCAGCGTAAGGATCAGCTCCAGCTCCACCGTCTGACCTTCCGCATAGCGGCGATATCCGTTTTCCTCCTTGAAGGCGGGGGGAAACAGCCCGATCTCGTCGTAATAATGAAGCGTGCGGCGGTTGATGCCGTTGAGCTTTGCGAATTCTCCCGTAGACAGACGATTTTTACTCTTTTTCATGCGGAACCTCTTGACTTTACAGTAACTGTATAGAGTATAATACAACAAAATCGTTCAGAATGCAAGCAGGGAGGATGAAATGGAGCTTGAGGAAAAAAGGAAAATTCCGTGGAGAGAGGTCGGGCGGCTCTATGCCGAGGCATTTCCCAAACGGGAACGGCAGCCCTTTTCCGCTCTTCGCCGTTCCGTGAAAAAAGGGAAGACACGGCTTCTGACCGCGACGGAGGGAGGGACGCTGCTCGGCTTTCTGGCGGCGGTCCCCTATCGGGACACGGTGCTGATCGACTATCTGGCGGTCTCTCCCGAAAGCCGCGGACAGGGCATCGGCGGACGGCTTTTGAAGACGCTGTGCGATCGCTTCCCCGACAAAAGGGCGGTGCTGCTGATCGAGCGCCCCGATGAAAAAGCAGACAATCGGGAGCAGCGGCTGGCCAGATGAAGGTTCTATCTGAAAAACGGCTTCCGCTCCGACGGGCTTATGATCACAGGCTACAGCGGCGAGATGGAAATACTGCGGTACGGCGGAGCGGTGTCGATCGGAGAGTATCTGGCGCTGCAGCGATATGCCCTCGGCGCACTGATGTTCCGACTGTCGGGCATCCGGCCGATCGACGGAACGGGGGAGGGCGGATGACGCGGTGGAAATGCCGGACGGGGCTTCCGGAAGAAAAAAAGTGAAAGGAGAAGCTTGCTTCGCGGGGATGCGGGGAGAAGCTGACGGCGGAAGGGACGGAACACCTTTCTGCCGTTGTTTTTTTCGCTTGCGGCGGGCTTTTCTCGGTTTTCATCACAATTTCATAACATACGCCCTGTATAATGATGACGGAGGTGATGGTTCTGATTGAAAACAAGCGCTGTATTCTTATCGCAGACGACGAGCCGAAAATGGTGCGGGCGCTGCGCGACTTTTTCTGTGCAAGCGGCTTCTGCGTATTGGAAGCAAAGGACGGGAAAGAGGCGCTGGTTCTTCTCTTCTGCGACAACGTTGATGTCATCGATACCATCCTCCTTGACGTGATGATGCCCCGGATGGACGGCCTGACTGCGCTGAAGAGAATCCGGGAATCGGTCTCCCTTACACCTGTGATTCTGCTGACTGCCAAGGGAGAGGAATACGATCAACTGGCGGGCTTTTCGGTCGGCGCCGACGACTATATCACAAAGCCTTTTTCCCTGTCTCTCCTGATGGCAAGAGTCGAAGCGGTGTTGAGACGATTCGGCAAGGATATGCAAAAGGATACGGTGGCGGGGAAGCTTGACGTCAATGCCGCCGCACGCACCGTGTTTCTGTCGGGACGGAAGCTGGAGATGACCCGCCGCGAATATGACCTGCTTTGCTACCTGAGGTGAACAGCGGGTTGACCTTTTCCAGAGAGCAGCTTCTCAATCATGTATGGGGATAAGATTTTCAGGCGGAAACCGCACGGTTGACACCCATATCCGTCAGCTGCGCCATAAGCTCGGGGAATGCGCCGGCTACATCAGGACCGTACATTGTATCGGATATCAGTTTGAGGTGCCGAAATAAACCCCCGGTTTTACCGGGGGAAGAGAAAAAGCTTCAGCGATAAAAAAACGGCGAGCTTGAAGCAAGCCGAAAACTCCATGGTATAATAAAAGCGGTTTGACACCGCAGAACTATGGAGGAGAAAATGAAGGAAAATAACGAGATAAAAAGCACAGCGCATTCAAAATACAGATGTCAATACCATATAGTATTTGCAACACTCATCTGAATCACACAAAGGCAAAACGGATGTGACAGCTCCGGTTTCCTGTGTGTTTTCTATGTATCCGGTTGTCCGGAAGAAGTCATCATAATCTTCTTTCGAACAACCTTTAATGAAGATGTGGCAGTGACGCTCATCATTTTCATCGGTGATATAAATGCGCTCCACAAAGGTCTGTATCAGCGTTACAAGCACATCGGGTGCGGCGTTTTCGGCATACTTCCCGAAGGAGAGTAGCCGTTCCTTGATTTCTTCAATGTCTCGGATAGCGTACATCTGACTTTGTCTGCTATCCTCCAGTTTTTGTAGTAGCGTCTCTGTTTCGAAAAGCTCATCGGTCAGCGCCTTCACATCCTCCTGAATAAACCGTTTCAGGCCGTCATCCGCTTCCCGAAGATTTTTCACCTGATTGGATATTGCCGTTTCAAGCTGTGCCTTCTTCTTTCTAAGATCGGACAACTCTTTTTCATTTTGCGACGAGCTGAAAATATCGGTCGCTTTTTCATTGAGTAGTTTTTCAAAGTATTCACTGTCCTCATCGGCAAGATGGGATAACTGACTGACCACAAATTCATCAAGCAAAACGCCGTCCACCGCCCGGAAAGTACATTCGCCTGCACGGTAACCGGGACAAACATACTTGAATCTCGGCTTGCCGTTTGTCCAGCGGTTGGATTCGGAGATAACCCGAAGGCGTTTCCCGCAACGCGGACAATAGACCAGTCCTGCAAGCAAGGCGTTGGTCTTTCGGTGAGGACGGTTGTATTTCTCGGCAATATCGTCCAGCATATTCTGTGTATCAATCCATTGCCGACTGGAAATAAAGCCCTTATGTCTGCCGACCGAGATGATCCATTCGGAAAGCGGCTTTGTTGACATCAACTGCACAAATTTTGGTGAAATAAAGGTGCTGTCCGCATCCTCGAATTTCTCCTGATCGGTTTTGTTGTAGGCGGAAAT
>CALWTY010000024.1 GCA_944384585.1 uncultured Clostridia bacterium
TGTTCGAGCATCATCTGAGTTTCTTTTGCTTCCTTCTTATTCGGTTGTGAGTGAAGATTTCCTTGCTTCATTCCCTAACATAGCTGAAAACCGATCGGATCTTCCGGTCGGCTTTTTGTTCTCTGCGGCAGATCAAGCCATGTAGGACGTCGAAACGGGAGTCCCCGTCGGATGCCCGGCCGAACAGACCTTTACCGTTCGGTTCCTCACGCCTCCTTGTTGCTCCGGACGATGCCCGATCCCGACGCGGGAGCGCAGCTCCCGAACCTTTCCGAACGGAGGCGATTGATGAATGGATAAATCGTCATTGGTTCAACGTTATGCCAATACCCCTGAACAAAAGCTCCTCCTCGCGCACGTTTTGGATCTTGCCCTGCGGGCGGAAAACCGGAATACCGTCGAGACGGGGAATTTTCTCTCCGACACGGAGGCGGTACTTGTCGAGGCGATGCTCCGTGCTGCGGGGATTTCCCGCTTCCTCCTCTATGGCGGCTATAGGGACGCCGAGCGAAAATGCCCCGTTTTTCTGCCCGAGTACCTCGAAGAGGAGGATCTGATCGCTTTCCCCGCTTTGGCGGAGATTACTTATGCGATCGCGGAACGGAATCGCTTCGATTCCGCCCCCCTCAGCCATCGGGACGGGCTGGGCGCTCTGATGGCGCTCGGGATTGAACGGGAGATGATCGGGGATATCGCCGTAACTGATGAACGTGTGATCATAATACTGAAATCCTCGGTGGCCGATTATGTCGCGGATAATCTGACGGCAATCGGGCGCTGCCGCGTTCAAACAACGTTGTATCCCATGACGGAAATGCCGGAGCGGGAGCCCCTTGTCGAGATGAGCGATACCGTTGCTTCCATGCGCCTTGACGCGGTTTTGGCGGCGGTCTTTCATCTTTCCCGCAGTGCTGCGACGGAAGCGCTGGGACGGGGACTCGTGACGGTCAACGGCGCGGAGGCATCCAAGGCGGATCGTCTTGTCTGCGACGGGGATCGGCTGGCGCTTCGCGGCAAGGGAAGAGTCATCATCGGAGGCGTTGAGGGCTTGTCCAAAAAAGGCAGGGTGCGTTTTACCTATCGGAAATAACCGCGCGGCTTGTCGGCTTGCGCACCGGCGCATCGATACATCGCCCCGCGCTGCAGCCGATGCCGATGAAGAAACCGGGGAAGGCTTTGAAAAGCCTTCCCCGGTTTCTGTCTGTCAGGAAAAGGAGGTGAGCTGACATCAGCTCTTTTTCTTTTCGGTCGGAAGCATCCGCTTCAACAGGAAGAAGAGTGAGGTCGAGATCAGCACCCCAAGGGTGTTCAGAATCAGGTCGTTCATATCGAAGGAGCGCCCGATCAGAGGCTGAAGCAGCTCAATGGCAAGGGTTGCCGAAAGCCCTGCCGAGAAGGTCTTTCCGAAGGATGGCTGACGGCTGAAAAAGGGATGCAGCAGCCCGAAGGGGAGAAACATCAGAAGATTGAAGAGATTTTCCGTTGTGAAACGGCGGAGGAACGTCGGAATGAACCGATAGGTGAAGTTGAAAAAGTGCCACGCATTCCCGCTCGGCTGTCGGTAGAACAGATAGTACCAGATATTCACCCAGAAATTCGGAGGAACGAGGGTGAGTGCCAGCAATCCCGTCAGATAGCAGACGAAGAGCGATGCAAGGAGCTTGCGGGAGACGGGGGAGGTATGATCCCGACGGAATCGGGAAATCCCGTAGATCAGCCCGACCGCCAGCGCGACCGGGATCACCTGAAGGAAATCCCCGAGATATGTGTCAAAGAAAAAGTACTGAAACGTCATGGAGAAGAATATCCTTTCTGAATCATGCGGTCAAAGCGGCGGGCGGCGTTTTCCCGCATCCGCTGCCGAAGCGCAGGGGACAGCCCGGAAGCGGCTTCCGCAAAATCCGTCGGGTCTATGATCGCCCTGCCGCGGAGCAGAAGTACGCCGATCGGGAATTCCGCCGCAGCTGCCTGCGGATCGGAGACGGCGGGGACGATCCCCGGCAGTCCCGCCGGCGTGGAAAAGGCAAAACGGTCGATCAGACCGAGAAAACGCTGCGGGTGGGGGGAGAGCAGGACGGTTTCCGGGATGGGGTCGTTTCGGGTAAGCTGCGCAAGAAGCGCGGTCAGCGGGGCGGGATCGGAATCGACGGTGAGGAGCAGGGGAAGATCCCGCAGAACCGGGAGGGGGGAAAACTGCAGGAAGAATGAAGTGCGGAACTGATCCCGTTCGGCGGACGAGACGGGGAGACCGTCGCGTAGCTTTCGGAGGATTCCGTCCACCTCGTTTTTGCGCGCGTTGCGGTCGTATCGATAGTCGGTCAGCATAAGACGCGCTGCCGGGCAGCCCTGCTGCAGAAAGGTGTCAAGCCGCGCGGAAAGCCGCTCGATCAGCGCGGCGAGACTGTCAAGGCCGTCAAGAGGCAGGGCACAGGGGTCACCGAGATCGAAAACGGGGCGGCAGCGCGGAAGGGGCGCTGAATCCGGTAGGATTTCATCGGCCGGGAGAAATCCTCCCATGATGGAGCCTTCGTCTGCCCGGGCGCCGGGGAGGGAGCGGGAGGGGGAACCGGTCGGTTCTGACGGGCCTGCCGTCGGGGACTCCGGCACCAGGTCGTCAAAGGGGGAGAAGCGCAGAAAGAGCGTTTCGACTCCCAAAGCGGCGGCGAGGGAGAGAGGAGAGAGACGCAGCTCCCGGATGCGCTCGCAGCATCGCTTCCAGAGCATTCCGCTCTCCCCCTCCTCCGGCGACAGGGAAAATACAGTCGACAGGATGCGGCGTACCGTCCGCTCCTGCCGATGTCCCGTCAACAGAGGAAGACAGTCCAACAGGGCGCAGAACTTCTCATAGTCCGATGCGCCCCCGGTGATCCTGTCCTCCGGGACGCCGCAGAGCCGCATGGCGCTTTGGGTGTGCGGAGAGCGCACCACAAGCAGATCGGCGATATTCCGATATGCGCGATTTTCCGCGGCGGCACGGGAAGGCAGATCATTGTCCCATGAAAAAAAACAACGTGCGGCTTTTTCGGCTACGTCTCCCATTGTTACTCCGTATTTCAGATTATTTTCCCCCATTATAGCATTTTTTTGAAAAAAAAGCAATAGTTTTGCTTGACAAAACCGATTGGGGATGGTACTATATTAGATGAAATCCGAATATCATTCTAAAAGCTGTGAAAGCGTGTAAGTAGAGGCGGAGCAGAGGGCTTGAAGAGAGGCGGCGCCGTGGCTGAGAGCGCCCCATCCCTCCCGTATCGAATTTCAGCGCCGGAGCTTTTCCCCGAAAAGCAGATCCTGCGTTAAGGGGAATGCCGCGCCGCAAAAGGCGTAAAAAGAGCGGAATTTTCCGAACACGGGTGGTACCGCGGGCTTGCTCGTCCCATGAAATTATGGGGCGGCTTTTTGTTTGTCGGCAAATATGCTGCCGAAGGCGGCGCATCCCGACCGGCGGGGGATGCGGGCTGCTGCAAACGCCGGAGAAACGGATGAACTTATGCTTGAAAGTACGCAAACCATCAAAGAACAGTTTTCCTTGCTTTTGGACAAGGCGGCGTCAACGGCGGAGCTGGAGTCGCTGAAGGTCGAATTTCTCGGCAAGAAGGGAAAGATCGCCGCGCTCATGAACGAGCTCAAGGCCCTCCCCGCCGATCGGAAAAGGGAAGCGGGTCAGGTCATCAATCAGACCAAGCAGCTGATCGAGCAGCGTCTGCACGAAAAGACCGAGGAGCTGGCGATGCGGGAGGAGCAGCGCCTGATCGAAGCGGCGGAATCCTATGACGAATCGCTTCCGACCGAGCTGTCCCTCGGCTCCTATCATCCCATCACGCTGATCCAGCGGGAGGTGGAGCAGATCTTTGCCTCGATGGGTTTCTATGTCGAGGATTACGACGAGGTGGTGGACGACTACCATTGCTTCGAGGCGCTCAATATCCCGAAGCACCATCCCGCAAGAGATATGCAGGACACCTATTATCTCGACAACGGACAGCTTCTCAAGACTCATACCTCGGCGGCGCAGAACTATATTATGCGGAAATACGGCGCGCCGGTCCGCGCCATCTTCCCCGGACGCTGCTTCCGCAACGAATCGACCGACGCCTGCCATGAGAACACCTTCTTCCAGCTGGAGGGGATCATGATCGATCGGAACATTTCGATCTCCAATCTGATCTACTTCATGAAAACGATGCTCTCGGAGGTCTTCCGTCAGGATATCACCGTCCGGCTGCGCCCCGGCTTCTTCCCCTTCGTTGAGCCGGGCTTTGAGCTGGATATCCGCTGCACCATCTGCGGCGGCGCGGGCTGCCCCTCCTGTAAGAATTCCGGCTGGCTTGAGCTTTGCCCCTGCGGCATGATCCATCCGAACGTGCTGACCGCCGGCGGGATCGATCCCGAGGAATACACCGGCTTTGCCTTCGGCCTCGGATTGACAAGGCTTGCCATGATGAAATACGGGATCAAGGATATCCGCGTGCTGAACAGCGGCAATTTAAGGGCGCTTTCGCAGTTTATCGATGCATGACGGGCAGATGCCCTTCCCGGAAGCATATCCCCCGGCGCGGATATGCGGATCAAAATACAGTATCAGCCGAGAAACGGAAGTAACCATATGTTTGTATCAATGAATTGGATCAGGGAATACGTCGATCTTTCCGACGAGAATACAGAGGAGCTGATCCGCCGCTTTACCCTGTCGACGGCGGAGGTAGAGGATATTTATTATAAAGGAAGAGATATTTCCGGCGTAATCGTTGCACAGATCCTGTCGGCGGAGAAGCATCCCGACTCGAAGAAGCTCCATTTGCTGAAGGTCGATACCGGCTCGGAGGTGCTTGACATCGTCTGCGGCGCGCCGAACGTTGCGCCCGGGCAGAAGGTCGCACTGGCTACGGTGGGCGGACGGGTCTGCTCCGGGGAGATCGGCAAGGCGACGATCGCCGGCTTCGATTCCTACGGAATGTGCTGCGGAGCGGACGAGCTGGGGCTTGCCGACGGGCATACCGGCCTGCTGGAGCTGGATCGCGACGCGCCCCTCGGCACCGACATCAAGACGCTCTATCCGCTGATCGAGGACATCGTCTTCGAGGTGGACAACAAATCGCTGACCAACCGCCCCGACCTCTGGGGACACTACGGCATCGCAAGGGAATTCGCCGCCCTCACGGGCAAGCCCCTTAAGCCTCTGTCCCTTTCGGAGATCGTCTTCGACGGCGACCGCGAGATACCCGTGACGGTCAGCAGAGAGGATCTGCTCTATCGCTATTCCTGCCTGGAAATGTCGGGTGTTTCGGTTCACCGCAGCCCCCTCGATATGCAGATCCGCCTCTATTACTGCGGAATGCGGGCGATCAACCTCCTTGCCGACCTGACCAACTATATCATGCTGGAGCTGGGACAGCCGATGCACGCCTTCGACGCTCGGAAGATCGACTCCATTCACGTCGGCACGCCCGCCGCCCCCATGACCTTCACGACGCTGGACGGAGGCGAGCGGGAAATCAACGAGAACACCCTGATGATCTACAACGGCAGCGAGCCGGTCGCCATCGCGGGCGTGATGGGCGGTCTTGACTCCGAGATCGTCGACAACACCGATTCGCTGGTGCTGGAGTCCGCTGATTTTGACGGCACCTCCGTCAGAAAGACCTCCTCCCGCCTCGGCTTGAGAACCGACGCGAGTATGCGCTACGAGAAGGTGCTGGATCCGGAGCTGACGGTTATCGCCATCCGCCGCTTTATCCGCCTGCTCACCGAGATCGACCCCGGCGCCAGAGTCACCTCCCGTCTCACCGACTGCTATGTCAGACGGTACGACAAGGTGGTGATCACCTTTGACAAGAGCTATGTCGACCGCTATACCGGCATCGACATCTCGGAGGAGCAGATCGTGCGGACGCTGACCCTGCTGGGCTTCGGCGTAACGAACGAGGGCCATATCTTCACCGTCACCGTCCCGTCCTGGAGAGCCACGAAGGACGTCACCATCAAGGCCGATATCATCGAGGAGATCACCCGCATCTACGGCTACGATAACTTCGAGATCGCGTCTACTGAGAGCCTGCTCAAGCCGGTCAGAAGATCGGTTTCGAAGGAGGAGGACGGGAATATCAAGAATCTGCTTGTCCGGCACTACGGCCTGCATGAGGTGCATTCCTATATCTGGTGCGACGGAAAGAAGTTCAAGAAGCTCGGGATCGAGGTGGAGGAGAATGTCAGAATCCTCAACATTCCCACGCCGGAAAACGGCACGCTTCGCAGCTCGATGCTGCCCACCCTGCTGACCTTTGTCTATGAAAACAAGGGCTATTCCGACGATTTCGGCATTTTCGAGATCGGACGGGTGATTAAGGGACGGAAGGAAAACGGCGAGTGCAACGAGCGCCGCACCCTCGGTCTGACCCTGTACAGCAAGCAGAGAAGCGAGAAGGAGCTGTACTTCCGCGCCGTTTCGATGCTCCGCAGCCTGACCCTTACCGTCAAGCACACCGAGCCGGCCTTCCGTAAGAGAGCCCCTCGCTCGGCATGGCAGCATCCGAAAAATACCGCCGAGATCCTGCTGGGCGGCGAGGTTGTCGGTCTGATCTGCACGCTTCATCCGCAGAATCTCGCCAAGCTCGATAAAAACGCCGCGGCGGTCTGCGTGGAGCTGGATCTGGATGATTTCTACAAGGCGGCGGTCAGCCCGCTGTCCTTCGAAGAGCCCTCGAAATTCCCCTCGATCGATTACGATCTGTCGATTGTGCTGCCGGAAGGGCTTCGCTTTGCCGATGCCGAGGCGGCGTGGAAGACGGCGGGCTGCCGTGAGCTGACAGGCTGGCGGGTGATCGATGTCTACGAGCAGGAGGGGATGCGGAGCGTGACGGTTCGCCTCACCTTCTCCTCCGAGGAAAAAACACTGTCGATGGAGGAAATTCAGCCGGTCATCGATACGGTGCTGTCCAATCTCAAAAATCAGGGGATCTTTCTCAGATCCTGATCCCGTGACGGGATCAAAGGCGCGGAAGCGTATTCTTCCGCGCCTTTTTTTGAAAAAGGATCGGAGGCTTCCCGCAAGGACGCTGTAAAGGAGAAAAAACGAATGAAGATACAGGATTTTATCACGGCGCTCGATGCCTTTTTCGACCGTGAGGACATGGAGGGGGCGGGGGAGTATCTGAGATATGTCCACCGGAGCGCCGAGGCCGAGGGGGACAGACGGCTGCTTTTCACGGTTCTCAACGAGATGATGGGCTATTACCGCAAGACGCGGGAGGAGGAGCGGGGGCTGGAGTCGATAGCGGCGGGACTTCGCGTGATGAACGAGCTGGGGCTGGCAGACAGGCCGGAGGGGGCGACGGCCATTCTGAATGCCGCGACGACCATGAAGGCGTTCGGCAGAGCGGAAGAGGCGCTGTCCTATTACGATGCGGCTGCCGCGATCTATGAAAAAGCCTTTTCCCCCGACGATTACCGTCTGGCGGGGCTCTGCAACAACCGCGCGCTGGCGATGGTCGACCTCCGCCGATACCGGGAGGCGGAGGAACTGTACCGAAGAGCGCTCGCCATCCTCTCGCGCTGCGGCGGGAGGGAGACCGATATCGTCAACACCTACGTCAATCTGGCGCATCTCTATGATGCGCTCGGACGGTACGAGGAGATCGAGCAATGCCTCGAAAATGCGCTCGATACGCTGGAGCGGATTACGGTGCGCGACGGCTATTATGCCTATACCTCCCGCAAATGCGCCCCCTCCCTCGGCTATTTCGGCTATTTTGAGGCGGAGCGGGAGCTGAACGAAAGGGCGGACAGGATCTATGCAGGGAATCGCGCTGGCTGAACGCTTTTACAGGGAGTACGGGGAGATACTGACGGGGGAGTATGCGCCCTTCGTTTCGGCGGGGCTGGTCGGAAACGGCTCGGAATGCTTCGGCTTTGACGACGAGCTGTCAAGGGATCATGATTTCGACGCAGGCTTTTGCCTGTGGGTCGACGACGAGGCGCCGGAGGAGGCCGTGCGGGTGCTGACCGAGCGCTATGAGGCGCTGCCCGATTCCTTCATGGGCGTAACGAGACGGGCGGTCTCGGCGGGGGCGGAGCGGCGGAAGGGGGTCTTCCTCACCTCCGGCTTTTACCGCGGGCTGATCGGGCTGGGCAGAGCCCCCGCTTCGGCGGCGGAATGGCTGGCGATCCCCGACTATGCGCTGGCGGCGGCGACAAACGGCAGGGTCTTCACCGAGAACGCCACCGATTTCACCTATGTGCGGAACCGGCTGCTTCACGGCGTGCCGAACGACGTGCTGCTCAAGAGGCTGGCACGGGCGCTGATCCTCGCGGCTCAGGCGGGACAGTATAACTATACCCGCTGCGTCAGACACGGGGAGACGGCGGCGGCAAGATTGGCGCTGAGCGAATTCGTTTTGCAGTCGGCCTCCGCTGTCTATTATCTCAATCGCCGTTTCCCGCCCTATTACAAGTGGATTTTGCGCGGTCTGTCCTCCCTCCCCGACGGAAAGGAGATCGCGGAGCTGCTCTCCTCGATGCTGCTCGAAACGGCATACGGCGTCTGTGCCGACGGCATTGAGGAGGTCGCGGCGCGGCTGCTCGGAGAGCTGAAGAGGAGAGGACTGACCTTCGGGCGGGAGAACTATCTTGAACCGCATGCATATCGTGTGGCGGGGCAGATCCGGGACGAGGCGCTTCGGCAGACGCATATTATGTCCTGACGATTGACAAAACGCCGCAGACGTATTATAATATCGTTGTAGTTTCTGAATTCTGACGTGAAAGCGATCAGCGCAAAAGAAGGAGCGAGATATGAAAGCAATTATCGGAATCGATATCGGAACCTCCGGCGTCAAGGTGCTCGCCGTCGACGAAGCCTGCCGTGTCATCGGCAGCAACGTGACCGAGTATCCGCTCTATACGCCGCAGCCGGGCTGGACGGAGCAGCTTCCGTCCGATTGGTGGGAGGCGGTCTGCAAGGGCCTGTCGCAGCTTGTTCCGACGCTGACGGACTATGAGCCGGCGGGGATCGGGCTGTCGGGGCAGATGCACGGCATGGTGGCTCTCGACGCGGCGGGGGAGGTGATCCGCCCGGCGATCCTCTGGAACGATCAGCGGACCGGCGCGCAGTGCAAAGAGATCATTGCGATGGCGGGAGGACTTGAGAAGCTCGCTTCCTATACCAACAATAATATGCTGACCGGCTTCACCGGAGGCAAGCTCCTCTGGATGAAGGAAAATGAGCCCGATCACTACCGCAGGACGGTCAAGATCATCAATCCGAAGGACTATATCGCCTATCGGCTGACCGGGGAGCTTGTGACCGACGTGTCGGACGCCTCCGGCACAGGCTTCTACGATGTGAGGAACAATCGCTTCAGCCGTGAACTGATCACCCTCTGCGGTCTGAACCCCGACCTGTTCGCCGAGCCGCACGCCTCCTCTGACGTGATCGGAAGGGTCACGGAGGAAGCGTCCGCCCTCACCTGTCTGCCGGTCGGAACGGCGGTCTGCGCGGGCGGCGGAGACGCGGTGCTTTCGACGATCGCCATGGGCGCGGGCGGGGAGGATACGGCGGCAGTGATGCTCGGCACCTCCGGCGTCGTCTCGGCGCATACCGCCGGATTCGTTGAAAACAAGGACGGTGCGGTGCAGTTTTCAAGAGCCTGCGCCGACGGACTGTATCATGTGATGGGGGTTACCTTAGCGGCGGCCGGCTCATACAAGTGGTACGGGGAAACCTTCGGGGACGGCGACTTCCGCGCGATGGACGACGAGGCGGAGCGCTCTCCCGCCGGCGCAGGCGGGCTGCTCTATCTGCCCTATCTCAGCGGGGAGCGCTGCCCCGTCAACGATCCCGAAGCCAAGGGCTGCTTTGTCGGGATCACGGCAGGGAGCTGCAGAGCCGATTTCAACCGGGCGGTTCTGGAGGGAGTCGCCCTGTCGCTGCGGCAGGTCTATGAGAGGGTCAGCGGAGGACGGCAGGCCAAGCGGCTGATTCTGGCGGGCGGCGGCTCGAAAAGCCCGCTCTGGCGGCAGATCTTTGCCGATGTTTTCGGAATCCGGACGGTGACGCTCGACGGAGCGGGGGAAGGAAGCGGCTTCGGTGCGGCGATCGTGGCCGGGGTTGGCTGCGGGCTCTTTGAGAGCGTGGCGGCGGTCTCGGAAACGCTTCGCGTCAAGACCGAAACGGAGCCGATCGACGCGAACAGAGCGGTGTACGACGAGGCATATCGGAAATACTGCGGACTCTACGAGCGTCTGAAGGGGCTATGAGCCCGACGCTCGGCGGACGTCACGGGGAGGGGAGCAAGGCTCCTCTCCTTTTTGCGTTCTGCTGCCTTCCGGGTAACGGCGGATGTGGGCAGAGGGGCGGCACGAAGAGGGAGACTTTCGCCGCTGATACGGCGAAAGGACGATGCGGAAGCGTGGCTGCGACCGGATCGGACCTCCGATGCCCGCAGGGGCGGATTTGAATAAAATGTTACTTTTTCGTGTGATGTTTGACATTCCGCCGCCGGGATAGTATAATATAGTTAATAATTTTATGAATTGTCAAATAACAGGAGTGCAATGATGAAATTTCGGAAAATCACGGCGGCGCTGCTGATTTCGGTCGCGGCGGCGCTGATCTGCGGCTGCTCGCCGGCGGACAGCTTTGTTCCCAAGGGCTTTAAACTGATATCCGACGACAATGTCGGCTATCGGTTGTATGTGCCGGACTATTGGATTGCCGATCTCTCGACCGGAGTGACGACCGCTTACGTCTCGGAGAAGGATCGCTCCAATATCAGCTTTATGGCCTTTGAGGTCGACGATGCGCTGATCCAGGCTACGGTCGGCGGCTCCGGCAGCGGCACGACCGCGGGAGCGGGAACCGAAGCGCCGACAGGGACGGATGCGCCTGCCGAAAGCGGAACGGAGGCCTCCTCCGAAAGCGGAGAGGGTGCTTCCGAAGTGCCGAAGATCACTACGGTGGAGGAATATTGGGCATACTACTCCGCCGATTTCAAAAAAACCTTCCCCGATATGGAATATCAGAAGGAAGGGGAGAATATGCTTCTCTCGGGAAAAACTGCCAAGCGCTATGTCTATACCGCGACGGTGACAGGCGTGAAGTATCAGTTCATGCAGGTGGTCATGCTCGATGCGGGCACGGTCTATATCTTTACCTATACCGCGCTTCCCGACCGCTATGAGGAGCATCTTGAGTCGATCGAGGAAATCCTCGGTCATATCCATATCGGCGCATAATTCAGAATGGACGACATCTATTTTGACAACAGCGCCACGACGCGGATCTCGGAGGCTGCTGCGGAGGGCATCCGCAAGGCGATCGAGATATGGGGAAATCCCTCCTCGGTTCACGGCTGCGGCATCGCCGCCGAACGATTGGTGACCGAGGCCAGAGAGAGCCTTGTCAGGGCGCTGGGCGTGAAGAATCCCCGATCGGGGCGGCTGATCTTTACGGGAAGCGGAACGGAATCCGACAATCTGGCGATCAGCGGCGTGATCTACGGAAGAAAATATCGCTTCAAGCCGCGGATCGTCACGACCGACAGTGAGCATCCCGCCGTTGCCAATACCGTCGGGGAGGCTGAACGCCGGGGCTTCGAAGTGATCCGGCTGTCGACACGGGACGGCAAGATCGATCCCGACGAGGCGTCAGCGGCGCTGACGCCGGAGACGGTGCTGGTCTCGGTGATGAGGGTGAACAATGAAACGGGGGCGGTCTACGACGTCGGGAGCCTGTTTGCGGCGGCGAAGGCCCGCTGCCCCGAGGTGGTCACGCACTGCGACGCGGTGCAGGGCTTTCTGAAGCTCGGCTGCGCGCCGGCATCCCTTTCGGCGGACCTGGTGACGATCAGCGGCCATAAGATCGGCGCGCCGAAGGGAATCGGCGCGCTCTGGTGCGATGGGGACCTGATCCTGCATAAGCGGCTTTCACCGATCCTGTTCGGAGGCGGTCAGGAGGGCGGCTATCGTTCCGGCACGGAAAACGTCTGCGGGATCGCCGCAATGGGAGAGGCGGCAAAGGAACGCGCCGCCGCCGTCAAACGGGACAACGAACGCGTTCTTGCCGTTCGTGCCCGCCTGCTTGAGTGTCTGCCGGAGGGAGTCGAGGTGAACAGGCCGGCGGGGGAATGCCTCCCGCATATCGTCAGCCTCTATGTGCCGGGAATCAAGAGCGAGGTGCTGGTGCGCGAGCTTTCGGCGGCGGGAATCTATATTTCGGCAGGCTCGGCCTGCTCCTCCCGCAAGCTCAGAGTCGACGGCGTGCTGACTGCCTTCGGTCTCTCCCCCGATCGCGCCGATTCCACCGTGAGGATCAGTTTTTCTCACGAAAATACCGTCAAAGAGGCGGAGCGGTTCGCGGAGGCGCTGTCCGCGGCCAGGTCGCGTCTGGCGGGAAAGAGCCGATAACGGCGCATACCGGATTCACCGGCGGATGAAAAAGACACAGCGGAAGCCGGCCGGTCGGCCGATGAGGGCACTGCGGCGGAGGACCGACGAAAAGGGCCTCGCGCAAAGCGGAAAACGAAGAATCGTGCCGTGACGGAAGCGCCGCGGCACAGTCAATACGGAGTAAAGCTCGGGAGAAGAAGATGCGGGATTTTCAGAACAAGAGAGCAGCGGTGCTCGGACTCGGCGTTTCCAATACGCCGCTGATCCGATGGCTGCTGGAGCGGGGCGCTGCGGTTACGGCACGGGACAGGAAGGAATTTGCACTGCTCCCCGAGGCCGTGAAGGAATTTGCCGCGCAGGGCGTGCGGTTTATCTGCGGAGAGCAGTATCTTGAGGATCTTGACGAGGAGATCCTGTTCCGGTCGCCCGGCATTCGGTTCGATCGGCCGGAGCTTCTCCGCGCCGTCGCGTCGGGGGCGGAGCTGACCTCCGAGATGGAGCTGTTCTTTTCGCTCTGTCCCTGCAGAATCATCGGAGTGACCGGCTCCGACGGCAAGACGACGACCACGACGCTGATCTCGGAATGCTTGGCGGCGGCCTACGGGCGGGAGCGGGTCTTTGTCGGCGGCAATATCGGAAAGCCGCTTTTGCCGGAGCTTGACCGCATGGACGCGGGCTGCTTTGCCGTTGTCGAGCTGTCGAGCTTTCAGCTTCATACGATGCGCGTCTCCCCCGATATCGCGGTGATCACCAATATCTCCCCCAATCATCTCGATTATCATCGTGATATGGCGGAATACATTGACGCTAAAAAGAATATCTTCCTGCACGCCAAGCCCGGCTCCGTGGTGGTTCTCAACCGGCAGAACCCCGTCACTGCCTCTCTCGGCGTTGAGGTTCCCGACGGCGCGGAGCTGCGCTGGTTTCTCGGGGAGAATGCGGATATTCGCGACGGCTGCCTTCTCAGAAGAGGGGAGCGGGTGCTTAAGCTATCCGATATCCTGATCCCCGGGCGGCACAATCAGGAGAATTTTGCCGCTGTGATCGCGGCCCTGGACGGGCTCGTCTCCGACGAGATGATCCGCACCGTCGCTGCCTCCTTCCGCGGAGTGGCGCATCGGATCGAGGCGGTACGCGAGCTGGACGGCGTGCGGTACTACAACAGCTCCATCGATTCAAGCCCGACGCGGACGGCGGCTGCCCTCCGCTCCTTCCCGCAGAAGACGATCGTCATCTGCGGCGGCTATGATAAGCATATCCCCTTCGAACCGCTGGCCGACGTGCTTTGCGAGAAGGCGAAGCGGGTGATTCTGACCGGGGCGACGGCGGAAAAAATCAGGGAGGTGCTGATTTGCCGTTCCGACTGCCCGCCCTATACGGTGGTGCCCGATTTCAGGGAGGCGGTGCTGACCGCCCGCGCACAGGCGGAAGCCGGCGATATCGTGATTCTCTCCCCCGCCTGCGCCAGCTTTGACGCTTTTCCGAATTTCGAGGCGAGAGGGAATACCTTCAAAGAGATCGTGAGGAGCTTTTGACGATGGAAGATGAACGCCGGCTTCTGCTGAAGGAGCTGATCCGCGAAAAGGCGGCCGATTCCAACAAGGGGACAAACCGCCTGCTGTCGGTGATCGCAGGCTCGACCCGCTACCGCGGGGCAGCGTATCTGGCGGTCGCTGCGGCGGCGCGCTGCGGCGTGGGGATTGTCCGCCTGATCTCGGTCGAGCCGGTGATCGCCGCCTGCGCCGCAAAGCTGGCGGAGTGTATTTATCTTCCGGTCGCAGAGACGGCGGAGGGAGCGATCTCCCCCGACGGCTTTGCCGCAGCACTCCCGCTCCTCCGCTCCTCCGGCGCCGTCCTGATCGGCTGCGGCATGTCGGACTGCGCGGAAACGGCGGAGATCCTGTCGGGGGTCATCGGGGAGGCGGAATGCCCCCTTGTGATCGACGCCGACGGGCTCAACGTTCTGCGGGACAAGCCCTCCGCGCTGCTGAAGGCGGCGCAAACGCCGATCATTACCCCTCATGTCGGGGAAATGGCGCGGCTGACGGGGCTTCCGATCCGCCGGATCAAGGAGGATCGTCTCAGGACCGCGGCGGAATTTGCCGCCCGTTGCCGCTGCGTCACGGTGTTGAAGGATTCCGTGACGACGGTCTGCGATCCCGAGGGAAGAACATTTGTCTGCGACCGGCCCAACGCAGGGCTGGCCAAGGGAGGAAGCGGCGATCTGCTCGCCGGGATGATTGCCTCCTTTGCGGCACAGGGCTACCCTCCCTTCGAGGCGGCGGCCTGCGGCGTGGCGCTGCACAGCCTGGCGGCTTCCCTGGCAGCGGAGGAGCTGACGGCGTATGCCATGCTGCCCTCCGATATCCTACGCTATATCCCGCAGGTCTTCGCCGGAATCCGTCCGCGATGACCCGCGAAAGGAGACAAAAATGAAGCTTATGATTGCGTCGGACATTCACGGTTCGGCCTATTGGTGTGAAAAAATGACGGAACGGTTTCATGAGGAGAAGCCCGACCGCCTTCTGCTCCTCGGAGATCTGCTCTATCACGGGCCGCGGAACGATCTGCCGCGGGACTACGCTCCCAAGCGCGTTGCGGAGCTGCTCAATTCCCTCGCCGATCGGATTCTCTGCGTGAGGGGCAACTGCGATTCCGAGGTCGACCAGATGATGCTGGATTTCCCGATCCTTTCGGATTACTGCCTTGTTTATGACGGGGTGCATGAGATATTGGCAACGCACGGGCACGGATATGGGCCGGACAAGCTCCCGCGCCTCCCCGACGGCAGTATCCTTCTCTGCGGACATACCCACATCCCCGCCGACAGGCAGGAGGGGAATCTCCGCTACCTCAATCCCGGCTCGGTCTCGATCCCGAAGGGCGGGTCGTCAAACGGATATCTGATCTGTCGGGACGGCAGCTTTGAAGCGCGGACGCTGTAAGCTGTTGATCCTATACCGCCGCGGCGGAAATACATAACAGGGGGAAGCCATGATGAAGCAGAACAAGAACGACAGGAAAGCCAACCGAAAAAAACGGGGCGCGCTGATCGAACAGATCCGGAAGAACAAAAAGGTCTTTATCGTCTATGCGGTGCTGCGCCTGATCGTTGTGATTTCATTGGTCGCTGCGCTCCTGCGGGGCAATATCGAAAACGCGCTGCTCTGTGTGGCGACGCTGCTGCTGCTGCTCGCGCCCTCCTTTATCGAGAAGCGCTTTTCGGTGGAGCTGCCGACGGCGCTTGAGATTATCATTATGTGCTTCGCGTTTTCCCACGCGATCCTCGGTGAGATCGGATGCTTTTATGTCAGGGTGCCGGGCTGGGATACGATGCTTCATACCCTCAACGGCTTTCTCTGCGCCGGCGTCGGTTTTTCGCTGATCGATCTGCTCAACCGCAACATGCGCTTCCGCTTTGAGCTGTCTCCGATCTACGTCACGCTGGTGGCGTTCTGCTTCTCCATGACCGTCGGTGTCCTTTGGGAGTTCTATGAGTTCGGAAGCGATATGCTCCTCAGAACCGATATGCAGAAGGATACCGTGCTGAAATCGATCACCTCGGTGATGCTCGATCCGACGAAGAGCAATCTCCCGGTTACCGTCGGCGGGATCGAAAGCGTCGTCGTCAACGGCAAGGAACTGGGAGTCGGGGGCTATCTGGATATCGGCCTGATCGATACAATGAAGGATCTGCTGGTCAATTTCGTCGGCGCGACGGTCTTCAGCTTCTTCGGATTCTTCTATATTAAATACCGCGGCAAAAAGAGCCGCGTTGTCGAAAATTTCGTGGTCACGGTGGCGGATCGCGGGGAAAAAACGGAGGATGACGTCCATGAATGACAGAACACAGGCAGTGGAGCTGATTGAGCTTCTCCGGTCGAGAAGAAGCGTGCGCGCCTTTACCGATGAACCGATCCCCTCCGAGGTGTTGAGAATGATTGCCGAGACGGCGGTCTATGCCCCCTCCGCTATGAACCGTCAGTGCTGGCACTTTTCGGTGCTGACAAAGCAGGAGGAGATCCGACGTCTGGCGGAGGCGGTGCGGATCGCCTGCGGACGGGATGAGGGCTATAACTTCTATCGCCCCGCCGCGATGATCCTTTCCTCCGCCGACCGGGATTTCCCGATGGGACGGGACGACTGCGCCTGCGCGATGCAGAATATCTTCCTTTCAGCCTATGCGCTCGGTGTCGGCTCCGTCTGGATCAATCAGGTGCGTGAGTCGTCGGAGGCGCCGGCGGTGCGGGAGGTGCTGACCGCCCTCGGTGTTCCGCCGACTCATGCCGTCTATGGGGCGGCGGCGCTCGGCTACGCGGCAAAGCCGCCGAGAGTGACCGAAAAAAACCTCGGAAACATCACCTATCGGTGAGCGGGAAGGGGTGAAATCATGCATCTGCTTGAATCGGGAGAAATGTATCTTGAGACAATTCTCGTGCTATCCAAAACCAAGAGCGGCGTCCGCGCCGTCGACGTCGGGGAATATATGGGCTATTCCAAGCCGAGCGTCAGCCGGGCAATGGGGCTTCTCAAGGCAGGGGGCTATGTGACCGCCGACGGCGACGGCTGCCTGTCCCTGACGGCCGAGGGGCTTGAAATCGCGGAGAAAATATACGAAAGGCATACGCTGCTGACCGAATTGCTTATCCGTCTGGGGGTTGATTCCGAAACCGCGTCGGAGGACGCCTGCAAAATGGAACATGTGATCAGCGACGCCTCCTTCGAGGCGATCAAAAGGCACGTCCGACAATACGGCTCGTGACGGATCCCTCCCCTCCCGCACCTGATTTTGCATGAAATCCGACTTCCGGATTCATTAATCCTGCGATTCATTGTGCCTGAGCTTAAGATTAATCGGATTTTGCAAGTTTTGAAAATCAAAAAATCATTTTGCCGAAAATGACCTTTTTTAACAAATTGAACAAAATACTTCCGTTTTACGGAAAATCAAGACAGGAGGGAGTGTCGTAACCTGTGGTATATGACGGATTCTTTTTATCCTCCTAAAGCGAAATTTGCATAATTCTTTTACAAAACTTCATTTCGTTTAGAATTTAAAAAAATTTCTCTGACGAATTGACAGGAAACAAAGATGGTGATATAATATAGATAAGCAATGGTGCTTAAAGATGCGTTGGGCCTCATGCTTTTTTTTTCAAGGGATTCACGGAAGACGGCTGGGGCGCGGCGGACCGAAAGTGAATGAAATCAAAACGAATTATTCATGAAGGAGTGAAAAACATGAGAAAAAAATCAACAATGCTTCTTGCTCTTGTGATGGCGGCTGTGATGCTGTTCTCACTGGCGGGTTGCAAAGATGACGGCGGCAAAAATCCGTCGTCCAGCTCGACCGCTGCGGATAGCCAGGGCAACGTCCCGTCGGGCGAGGGCTACGTTGACGACGGCAAGCAGTACACCTACCGTATGGCTCCGTCCGACATTCCCGAATCCTGGAACTATCACACCTATCAGTCCAACAGCAGCACTTATGTCCTTGACTACACCTCCGACGGCCTTTATACCTTTGCGTATAACGACGACTTCACGGGATATAAGATCGTTCCCGGAATGGCCGCCGATTATCCCGTCGATGTGACCGCCGACTACGTCGGAAAGTACGGCATCGTCGCCGGCGAAGAGAACAAGGCCTACAAGATCACCCTGAAGGATTACCTGTTCTTCGATAACGGCGAAAAGCTCGACGCCAATTCCTTCGTCGAGTCGATGAAGCTCCTGCTTGATCCCGCTGCCGCGAACTTCCGTGCCGACAACGTCTATCAGGCCGGTCAGCTCAAGATCTACAACGCAGAGAACTATGTCAAGCAGAACAGCTACGCGCTGTCCAACTTCCTCGGCGCGTATGATTACATGGATCCCTCGACCTTCAAGGCCAACAGCGAAGGCATCCTTCAGCATGAGGGCTACGATCTCGTCGTCGACATCAACAACGGCGCGGATTGGGGCGCTTCCATCATCGAGGCGGCCGGCTCGCAGGTCTTCAGCGAGGACGGCACTCAGATCGCGCTGATCAACGAGACCACCGGCGAGCGCTGGGGCTGGAGAACCGTCGACAGAGTCGGCGAGGGTGACGATGCTCACTTCGTCTTCTATGATCTCAACGGCAATGAGATCACCGGCGTGACGGTCAATGCCGCCGGCACCGGCTACGAGTACCAGGGTACTCCCATTAACTTCGAATACGCATATCCCGCTCCCGCGCAGGCTCTGATCGACGCCGCCGATGAGGATGGTCAGGTCAAGCTGACTGCAGAGCATCTGAAGAATCTGCAGAACCTCATCGCGATCCTCCACGGCTATGCTTCCGTTGAGGAGTACGCGAAGGATGAGCCCGAGTACGCCTACCAGGAGTGCCTGGAGATGATCTTCCTCGGCAAGTTCATCGACAAGATGGAGTATGACGGCAACGTCGGCTTCTTCGCTCCCAGCGCCAACGAGCTGGTCATCGTACTGAAGAACCCGATGGAGGACAACTTCTACCTCCGTTATGAGCTTTGCTCCAGCTTCTTCCTTGTTTACGCTCCCCTTTACAAGGAGTGCATCAAGATCGACAACGGTGTTTACACCAACACCTACGGCACCAGCGTTGATACCTTCG
This sequence comes from uncultured Clostridia bacterium, assembly GCA_944384585.1. Classification (GTDB taxonomy): domain Bacteria; phylum Bacillota; class Clostridia; order Oscillospirales; family CAG-272; genus Colimorpha_A. Next base: position 19,001 of record CALWTY010000024.1, read on the forward strand.
TCGGATACGGCCCCTACAAGCTGACCCAGTACACCGAGGGTGCTACCATCCGTCTGGACAGAAACACACACTGGCGCGGCTACAACAAGAACGACTACATCGCCGGCACCTACATGACCGACAGCGTCAGCTACCAGAAGGTCACCGAGGATGCGGTCCGTCTCGGAATGTTCCTCAAGGGTGAGATCGATTCCTACGGTCTGACCGTCGAGGATATGAAGGACTACAACGGTTCTCAGTACACCTATTACAATGACTCCGAGTCTACCTGGTACCTTGCCATGAACCCCGATCTCGAGAATCTCGGCAAGATCCAGAACACCACCAGCCCCGTGAACGCCGGCAACGCCGTCATCAAGACCGTGCTGACGATCCCGGAATTCCGTCAGGCGCTCTCCTACTCGCTTGACCGTAACCAGTTCAACCAGACCCTTTCTCCCACCTCCGGCGTTGCCAAGGCGCTGCTCTCCTCGATGATCGTTGCCGATCCCGAGAGCGGACTGACCTACCGCGCCATGGATGAGGCCAAGGACGCGATCCTCGAGTTCTGGGGCCTGTCCGACAAGTGGGGCGAGGGCAAGGAGTACGCCGACCGTGACGAGGCGATCGATTCCATCACCGGTTACGATCCCGCCGGCGCCAAGACCCTCTTCGACAAGGCGTATGATCTCGCCGTTTCTCAGGGCCTGATCACGCAGGAGCAGATCAGCAGCGGCAAGTGGGAGGTTCAGCTCACCATCGGTAAGCCCGCTGAGGGCAACTATTACAACCAGGGCTACGAGTTCCTGAAGAGCAACTGGGAAGGCGCCGTGAAGGGCACCAAGTTTGAGGGACACCTCACCTTCGTGCAGTCCGCCGTCCTCGGCGCCACCACCTTCGGAAAGGCTCTCCGTACCGGTACCGTTGATATCCTCTTCGGCGTCGGCTACGGCGGATCGATGTTCGATCCCTACTCGATGATGGATTGCTTCACCGGCTCGCTTCAGTACGATCCCTTCACCGACAAGTCCAAGATCGATCTCGACGTCACGATTGACGGCAAGACCCTCCGCGCCAGCCTCTACGACTGGGTCAGCGTCGCTCTCCAGGGCGATAAGATCGAAGCTGTTGTGGTCGATGCCAACGGCAACGCTACCTCCGAGAAGGTCACCCTTTCCGCCGGCGCCAGCGACAAGGCTGAAACCAGAGTCGCGATCCTGGCCGCTGCCGAGACGAAGGTTCTGACCCTGGCCAACATCTTCCCGGTCTCCACCGACGCGACTGCCTCCCTCAGATGCATGAGAGTCCAGTACAAGACCGAGGATTATGTTGTCGGTATGGGCCGCGGCGGTATCGAGTGGTACACCTACGCCATGGATGACGCTCAGTTCGCTGAGTATGTCAAGAACCAGGGCGGCACGCTCAACTACAAATAATCGCAACCGATTCGTAAGAACGGTATCGGACCCGTTCTCAGTCAAGGCGGATCCTCCGTGATCTGCCGAAACCGAAATGAGACGGCGGGACATCGTTCCGATGTCCCGCCGCCGCTGTATTAGCCCAATGGCGCGTTTCAATGGGGAAGAGACTGCCGTGACCACCGCTCCTCAAAGCAGGAGGGATGCGCGGCAGCTTCCGTCATCGGGAAGCCGACAGGAAACACAGCTTCCGTCGTGTTTCACGGCGATCTTCCGTGTTGCAAGGCGGCATTGAGTTAAAATCCTGAATACTGATGCCGGACGGCACATAGTTAAGGAGGGGAACCGTTTGTATATCTTCAAATACATACTCAAAAGAATAGCGCTCATGCTGTTTGTCTTTTTTGTTATCATTACCATGTGCTTCGTCCTGGTCAAGATGCTGCCGGATATGCCGGCAGAAAGCTTCGGGAAGGACATGGAGCTGATCCTCACCAGACGGGAGGGGCTCGGCCAGATCAAGCTGCACCGTGAAAACGGGCAGATCCTCTATGTCAGATACGACAGCAAGGGTGATATTCTCCGCGATGAGAACGGCGACCCGATCCTCACCCAAAAGGGCGACCCGCTCGGCCGCCCCTGGTACGACAGAGTGCCGATTCTGCAGCAGTACGGGACGTTTCTTACCCGTGCCGTCAAGGGAGATTTCGGCGTTGGTGAAACCTATAAACTCGGCAGCGAGGTCTGGACGATTTTCAAGAATCGCCTCCCCTATACCGTCGTGCTGAATCTTACCACCATCCTGATCTCCATCCCGCTCGGCCTGATGCTCGGTATTTTTGCCGCGCTGAAGAAGAACAAATGGCAGGATCACCTGATCTCGACGGGCGTCATGGTCTTCGTTTCGGTTCCCTCCTTCATCTACGCCTTCCTGGTGCAGTATCTCTTCTTCTTTGAGCTGGGATGGTTCAAGGCAACGGTCGACGTGAGCAACGGGCCGTTCAGCTGGTCGTATATCTTTACCGCCATCCCCGCCATCCTGTCGATGTCCTTCGGAACGATCGCCGGCTTCGCCCGCTATACCCGAGCCGAGCTGACCGAGGTGCTGACGAGCGACTTCATGCTGCTGGCCAGAACCAAGGGCCTGACCCGCGCACAGGCGACGGTCCGTCACGCCATGCGGAACGCTATGGTGCCGATCTTCCCGATGATTCTCGGAGAATTTATCTCGATCATGAGCGGCTCCCTGATCATTGAGAGGATGTTCACCATCCCCGGCGTCGGTGAGCTGTATATCGGCTCGATCCAGGCGCAGCCTGCACCGGACTATAACTTCTTCATGCTTCTGACGATTTTCTATACCTTTATCGGATTGGCCGCCGGCATTGTCATCGACATCAGCTACGGCATCATCGATCCGAGAATCAGAATGGGGGCGAGATAAATGGAAAACAAGGATTTCAATCTCGAAAATATCCCGGCTGATCAGTTCCAATTTGCCAATACCGCCGAAAACCTCCATGACAAAAAGCTCAAGACCAAACAGATGAGCTACTTCCAGGACGTCTTCAATCGCTTTGCCAAAAACAAATCCTCCGTTGTGGCGGCGGTCATCATCATCGTCCTGCTGATCTTTGCCATCGTCGGGCCGCTCTTCGGCAACAAGGCCTACGTCGACTCCTACCGCACCGATACGATGCTGGTCAACTACCAGTACCTCAAGCCCCGCCTTCCCTTTATGGAGGGAACCGGCATCTGGGACGGAAGCACCGTCCTTGAGGTGTCGGAGAACCGGTACGACGTCTATCGCGGCATGGAGGAGGAGATCGGGCATCCGATCATCCAGGAGGTCATCTCCACCACTACGACCACCAACGTCTTCAACGAGACCTCGACCCTGTACAAGATCCGCATCGATTCCTATACCGCCCTTGACACCTTCCTGCTCACGCTGACTGCCGACCAATACCTCGAAATTCAGAAATGGCAGGACGAAACCGGGATTCAGGTCATCCTGCCCCGTGTCAAGACCGACGTCGTCGGAAACAACAACATCTGGTATCAGAGCGACCGGAAGGGCAACGCCAAGTTCGATGCCGACGGCAATTTCATCCCCTCCTATTACACCAGCGGCTATGACGACTATACGAGCAAGGTGCGTCTTGAGAACGACCCCTGGACGGAGGAAGACCCCTCAGCCGGCTGGCGCTACGCGCAGCGGACCGGTACGGCGGAGTCGGGCTATAACTATGTCGTCCGACTGAGTGCCTACAACTATTTCATCTACCGCTATGGCTTCGAGCCTTGCTTCGCCTTCGGAACCGACGCAAGAGGCTTCGATATCTTCTCCCGCCTGGCAAACGGCGCACGCTTCAGCTTTATGCTCGCCATCACCGTTTCGCTGATCAACCTTCTCATCGGCGCGATCTACGGCGCGATCGAGGGCTACTACGGCGGCGTGGTCGATATCGTCATGGAACGGATCTCGGATATTCTGGCAGGCGTCCCCTTTACGGTCGTAACGGTCCTGTTCAGCCTGCATCTGGCAAGCAAGATCGGAATGGTGCCGTCACTGCTGTTCGCCTTTGTCTCAACCGGGTGGATCGGCATGGCGAGCCGCGTCAGAATGCAGTTCTATCGCTTTAAAAACCGCGAATATGTGCTGGCTGCCCGCACCCTCGGCGCGTCCGACGCCCGCATCATGTTCAAGCATATTTTCCCGAACAGCCTCGGTACCATCATCACCGGCTCGGTGCTTGTGATCCCCGGCGTCATCTTCAGCGAAACCTCCCTCAGCTACCTCGGCATCATCAATCTCGACAGCGCCTCCGTCACCTCGATCGGTGCGATGCTGTCGGCCGGTCAGAGCTGTATGACGACCGCTCCCCATGTCGTGTTCTTCCCCGCCTTGTTCATCTCTCTGCTGATGATCAGCTTTAACCTGTTTGGAAACGGCCTGAGAGACGCCTTCAATCCGTCTACGAGAGGAGTTGAATGATCATGGATAAGAAACTTCAGGTCAAGGGACTGACCATATCATTCAAGACCCGTGAGGGAAAGGTTCAGGCGGTCCGCAATATCGATTTTGATCTCAACCGCGGCGAGACACTTGCCATCGTCGGGGAGTCGGGATCGGGTAAATCCGTCACCTCCAAGGCGATTCTCGGCATTCTGGCGGGAAACTCGATCGTGGAAAACGGCGAGATCCTCTATGACGGCAAGGATCTTCTGAAGATTTCGGAGGATGAATTCCATAAGATCCGCGGTGATAAGATCGCGATGATCTTCCAGGACCCGATGTCGAGCCTCAACCCCATCGCGCGGATCGGCAAGCAGCTGACCGAGGCGATGATCCTCAAGGGAAAGGCGCGTCAGAAGGAAAGCAGAACCTCCTTCAATACCTACCTCGCCAAGCTGCGCGAGGAGATGAAGACGATCATTCCCCAGGAAGAGGCGGTTCGCAAATGTCATGATTTCGATAAATTCGAATACAAGCATCTTGAACTGGAATCGGCATACAACCGCGCGCATGAGGCGGCGACCGAGGCGATCGACGATATCGATGCCCTCTGCTTTGAGCTGGGAAAAAAAGGCGCAAAGGATGTCCGCTATCGCGTCGGCAGAATCAGAAGTCTTTCGATGGCTTCCGTTCAGGAGTATGTCGTCAAGGAGGATGCGGATGCGCTGAAGGCGACTGCCGCCTCCCTCCCCCGGCTGGCCCGCGCCGCCGGCAACAACATCGATAACGAACCCCTGGTCGTCGCCCTTCGGGCAATCGGGGAAATCCTGAAGAAGGCGGTTGCCCTGGAGCAGCCGAACTTCTTCGCACTCGGCTACTATTCCGTCTTTTCGGGGCAGGCAATTCCCGCGCTGCCGGTGGCGGAGCTGAACAAGAGCATGAGAAGCTACCTCGATGACCACTTCATGCTCGATTTTATCGAGAACGTCACGCTGGCGCTTCGGAAATCGGCGGAGAAGACCGCTGACAATATGCGCCGCGCCGTTGATCTCATCGGGGAGGTGCGTCCCCTCTTTACCGCGGAGACGCTTGACAAGGGCAAGACCTATGCGGCGCTGAAAACGCTCGGCGCGGCGGTCTCCGCCTCGATTGATCCCCTCGCCATCACGAAGGACAGCCTGAGCTATACCTTTGAGTCGGCATTCCGCTCCGAGCTTGACCGGTACTTCTCGGGCTTCTCCGGGAATGTCAGGGAGCAGAAGCGCTTTGACCGCCAGACGGCGAAGCAGAATCGGCAGCGTGCAAGAGGCAAGGAGCCGTCCTGGACGGTTGTCGAGCCTTCGCTTGTCGACTTCGATCTTGTTAAATCCAATCTCCTGGCACAGCTCGACCGAACGGCGGCTCATTATCGGGAGGCGCTTGACGCAGCAGACTCCCGTGACTTCCGCGAGGAAGCGGTGGCGGTCATCGATTACCTCAAGGACTGCGCCAGCGGCGTCGTGCTGAAGGTGACGAAGCAGATGGCAAAGAACAAGGCGATCAAGCTGATGGAGGAGGTCGGTATTTCCGAGCCGAGAAAACGCTTCCGTCAGTATCCCTTTGAATTCTCCGGCGGTATGCGGCAGAGAATCGTGATCGCCATCGCGCTGGCTGCCAATCCCGACATTCTGATCTGCGACGAGCCGACGACGGCGCTTGACGTGACCATTCAGTCCCAGATCCTGGAGCTGATCAACAAGCTCAAGAAGGAGCGTCGCCTCTCGGTCATCTTCATTACCCATGACCTCGGCGTCGTCGCCAATATGGCAGACCGGATCGCCGTCATGTATGCCGGAAAGATTGTCGAGTACGGCACGTCGGAGGATATCTTCTATCACTCGGCGCATCCCTATACCTGGGCGCTGCTCTCCTCGATGCCCGATCTTGATTCCACCGATCGTCTCGATGCGATCCCCGGATCGACCCCGGATATGCTGTATCCGCCGAAGGGAGACGCCTTTGCAGAGCGGAATAAATACGCGCTGAAGATCGACTTCGAGCGCCAGCCGCCGATGTTCAGAATCAGCGATACCCATTATGCCGCCACATGGCTGCTCCATCCCAACGCACCGAAGGTAGAGCCGCCCAAGGCGGTCACCGACCGCATCAACCGAATGAAGCAGAAGAGGGAGGCACAGAACGATGGAGAATAATCAGGAAGTTTTGCTTCGCGTGGAACATCTGTGCCAGTTCTTCGGCTCGACGAAGGCGGTCAACGATGTCAGCTTCGATGTAAAGAAGGGAGAGGTGTTCGGGCTTGTCGGTGAGTCGGGCTGCGGCAAGACCACGACGGGACGCTCGATCATCAAGCTCTATGACATTACCTCCGGCAATATCTATTTCAAGGGTATTCGCATCGGCGCGGGACTGATGTCCTATCGCGTCGCCATCCGGGAGGCGAAGAAGAGCTTCAAGGAAAAGGCGAAAACCGCCGACGCCGCGTCGCGCAGCGCGCTGAAAAGCGAGCGCGACAGGATCATTCATGAGCAGAAAAAGCAGATGAAGGCGGCAAAGTATGACCGCAAGCACTGCGATAAGGAATATGCGGAGCAGCAGGTGGCGCTGGTCAAGGGAAAATACCTTCCGCTGATCAGTGCTGCCCGCGGGGAGAAACAGCGAACCCTCCGCTCCGAGTACCGGAACGAGCTGCGGAAGGCGAAGAAGGCAAGGCTTGTCACCAAAATCCAGATGATCTTCCAGGATCCTTCCGCCTCCCTCGACCCCCGTCTGACTGTCCGCGAGATCATCTCGGAGGGACTGATCATTCAGGGGGAGAAAAACAAGGAATTGATCAATCAGAAGGTCGACGAGATGCTGGAGACCGTCGGTCTTGTCAGAGAGCATGCCGGACGATATCAGCATGAATTCTCCGGCGGTCAGCGGCAGAGAATCGGCATCGCCCGCTCGGTGATCATGCAGCCTGAGCTGATCATTGCCGACGAGCCGGTCTCGGCGCTGGACGTTTCCATCCAGGCGCAGGTCATCAATCTGCTGAACGATCTGCGGGAGCATCTCGGGCTGACGGTGCTGTTCATTGCGCACGATCTTTCGGTCGTGAAGTATTTCTCCGATCGGATCGGCGTGATGTATTTCGGGGAGATGGTGGAGCTGGCCTCCTCCGATGAGCTGTTCCTCAATCCTCTTCACCCCTACACCCGGTCGCTGCTCTCCGCCATTCCGCTTCCCGATCCGGAATACGAGAAGAAGCGCAAGAGGATCACCTATAATCCGCTGGCGGAGCATGACTATTCCGTCGACAAGCCCACGATGCGGGAGATCAAGCCGGAGCATTTCGTCAAGTGCAACCAAGCGGAGTATGAGAAGTATCTCGCTCAGCTTAAGTAAAGACGGCGGAGTCTGCCGATGAAAAAGAACTTCAACCTCTCTTACTGCCTCGGCTATGCGGCGGTCGGAATCGTATTGTTCTTCGTCTGCGCCTATCAGAACCGCCTCTTCGATCAGACCGATGCGCGGGAGATCTTCCGTATCCTGTCGGACTGCTTTGTCATTACCGGCGTTCTGGCGGCAGGCGTCGCGGGAGTCTCTTGGGCAGGCGCGCAAGGGACGTTTGATATGCTGCATTACGGCGTGAAGAGCGTGCTGTTCTTCATCCCGCGCGTTCGGGCTTCGACGGAGAAGACCTTCTACGACTACCGCAAAAAGCGGGAGGACAGGGGAAGAAGATGGCTTCCCGAGCTCCTTGTCGTCGGACTGGTCTTTCTGCTGCTCGGCGGGGTATGCTTTGCCGTTTTCTCCTTTCTTTGATGACAGGACACAAAAGGGTATACCGGACGCGAAGCGTCGGTATGCCCTTTTTCCGGCTTCGGGGCGGAGAAGCGATTGTGATGACAGCTTGGTCAGGATATAGCCGTGCGGCGGTTCGGAGAGGCCGGCTTTGCGGAAATTGACACCCCGCGCCCGGAGACACCCTGCGTATGGAGACGCTCCACGACCAATTGGGATCGACATAACACCCTGCGCCCGGAGACGCCCTGCGTATGGGGACGCTCCACGCCCGATTCGGATCGTCTAGACACCCCGCGCCCGGATCGGATCGACAAAACGCCCCGCGCCGTTCTCCCCGCTGAATTCGGCACGGGCGATGCAAGGAAAAGAAGAAAAAACGCTTGACAACTGCGGCTGGATGTGCTATACTGAAAAAGTAAACGTTAACTTTATCCGAAAACAGCTCACGCGGCGCAGAGCGGGAAGAGGAATATCACGGGTTTCGAGGACAATGATATGGGAAATCGGGTCACAATCAAGGATATTGCGCGCGAGGTCGGCGTCAGCGCCATTACGGTATCCAAAGCGCTGAACGGGATGCCGCAGGTCAGCGATAAAATGCGCGCCAGAATCATCGAAACGGCGAAAAAGATGAATTACAATCCGAACCTCTCCGCCAAAAGCCTGGTCCGCAAGGAGATCAGAATCGCCTGTGTCTATCCCGAAGAGCCCTATGAGTTCTATTCCTATGTTTACGAGGGGGTGCGGCGCGCAGAGGAGGATATGAGAGATCTGAAATGCAGTGTCCGCTATTACCCGTTTTCCTCCATCGATTCCTCCGGTGAGGTGAGAAAATGCCTGGAGCAGGTCTATCGCGACGGAACCGACGGGGTACTGCTGACCGGAAACCATAATTACGGCGAATATACCGAAATCCTCCGCAGGATTACGGCGGCGGGGAAGCCGGTTCTTTACAATACCATCTGCGGGGAGAATGTGCCGGGCGTGATCGGTGCGATCCGGCTGAATGCTGTCCTGGCGGGACAGATCGCGGCGGATTTTCACGGGATCACAAAATCCTTTGTGTCCCCCGACAAACCCTGGAAAACCGTGATTTTCGTCGGAAATAAGAACGTGTCGACCCACGGGGACTGCATTGACGGCTTTATGGAGCGGGCCGCCCGATACGGGATCGAGGTGGTCGGCGCATACGAGACCAACGAGGATAAGAACATTGCGTATTATCTGACGGGAAAGGTGCTGGAGAACACGCCGGATCTGAACGGGATCTATATTTCCTCCTACAATGCCCTGGGGGTTTGCAAATGGCTGAAGGAGCATGAGATGCAGGATAAGATCCTGACGATCGGCCACGATCTCTATCCGGCGCTGAATCGGGTCATGGAGGAAGGCACGCTGAAGGCCACGCTGTTCCAGAATCAGTTTGAATACGGCAGAGAAGGGCTGAAGATGCTGTTTGAGTATATCACGGGGACAAGAAGCATCGAAAAATGCACCAAGTTCATGACGCCTTATCTTGTGACCACCGGGATGCTCCCTGTTTTCCCGGAATACAATGTCTTAAGCGGCAGGCCGTGACGATAAGCCCATACGATAATTCTGCGGAAGCGATATCCATGGGCTATTATGAAGGCGATAAAAGTAAACGTTAACTTTATCTCTGAAAGGTGTCGGAATATGTACGAATATCATAGAGCGGCAGACGGCGGCGTCACCGTCCGGAACGGAAGTGCCGTGCTGTCGGTGGGGAAGGCGGTCGTCGATGCGGCGATCGATGAGCGGTATCTTTTGGGGGAGCTTGTCTTTTCGGAATACGACAGTATGCCGCCGGTGATCCCGGGGCAGGGAGGAGGAAGCCTTCCCGAATGGCTCACGATCACACCGAAATGGCGGGCGGAGGAGACCGGCGTGTTTCTCGACGCGGTGATTTCCTGCCGCCGACCGGGCGGTGCGGTGCTTCGGGGCGTGGCATTCTGCCTGCGCGGGCTGTCGCCGGAGGGAGCGTCGCTTCGCTTTGCCGGAAATCTTCCGTTCGGTGCGTATACGGCGGCGGATCTCTCCTCGGAGCAGGCGGTGACCTCTTGGTTCTGTAATGCCGTTTCCTTTCTCGATACAGGATCGCTTTACGGAAGCGTGGTTCTGATCGATCCGATGGAGGCCTGGACGACAGGCTTCTGTACCGATTCCGAGGGAAGGCTCTGCATTATCAATGTCACGGGTACCTCCTGTCGGCTGGAGGAGGGGGAGGAACTTACGGTGGGGACTTTGGTCCTTCAGCTGTCTTCCTCCCGAGAAGAGCGAAGTTTGGCACTGAGGGAGCTGTACCGGAAGCTCGGCTATCCCACCGAAAGGGAGTCGCCCGACATCCACGCCGTCTACTGCTGCCATCCCTCCGGCACGACCGATACCTGGTTTGCCGACCGCGACGGCGATCTCGATAAGCTGGGGAAGAAGCTGCCGCGGCTGAAGGAGATCGGGATCGATACGGTATGGCTGCTTCCGATTTGTCCCCATCCCGATAAGCTGATCTATGCGCCGTATGAGATGCGGCGCATCAGCCCCCGGTACGGGGGAGCGGCACAGGCAAAGGCCTTCTGCGATACGGCGCACCGCCTCGGCATGAGGGTTCTGTTTGATCTTGTGCCGCACGGCCCGGCGGAGACCGATGCGCTGGCCTTGCAGCACCCCGAATGGTGCGCGAAAAAGCGGGACGGCACGCCGCAGACAGAGTGGGACTGCCTTTCCTTCGATTATGCCGATCCCGGATATCGGGCGTATATCGAGGAGCTGGTGTCAGACCATATCGCAGAGTCGGGGATCGACGGAATCCGCCTGGACAGCGCCGCGGGCGGGAAGCCGAATTGGGCGGCGGTGGGAAGAAGACCCTCCTCCTCATATCTATGGGGCGGCTGTCGGATGGATGAGGCGGTTCTGCGCGCCTTCCGCCGGCAGGGTAAGACGCCGGTGCTGATCAACGAAATGTTTCATGCGATTCCGAACTTTGTTCCCTACAGCAGGTATCACTACAACAACGCCCTCTATCGGCTGTTGTGGGCGCTGAATACGGCGGAGCTGACGAGGGAGGAATATGCCGCTGCGCTGACCGATTGGCTGTCGGTTCAGGGAGAGATGCTGCCTGACGGGGCGGTGCTTCTGAATTGGCTTCAGAATCATGATACCGTTCTGTGGGCGGGGGAGGCCAAGCGCGCCTCCGCAGTATACGGCGCGGGGTTGGTCAGAGCGATGTTCACGATGATCTGCCTGATGGACGGCGTGCCGGTCCTCTATCAGGGGGATGAGAATCCGGCGCTGTACGGTCTGCCGGGAGAGAATTTGGAGGAATTTTTCAAAAAACTGCTCGCCGTCCGGGAAGACCGGCTTGCCTCCTGCGGCCGGGCAAGGTGGAGGCAGACGGGGAAGCCGCTTTTGCGGTTTGACCGGGAGGGGGCGGGTCGGCGCTTCACGGTGCTGATCAATCTCTCCGATCGGGAACTGCGAGAGAAGGCGGACGGGGAAGCGGTGTATCTTGACGCTGCGGAAAAACGAGGGGCGCTTGTCCTACTCGCTCCCTACGGCGCGTCGGTGACAGCTTCAGAGCTCCCCCGACCGGCGGAAACGGCGAGGGACAACGAACGAGAAAAAGGAAAGGAAATGCAATGAAAAGGAAAATCGGAATCAGACAGACAACGGCGGCGCTTCTTCTGATCATAACGGCGCTCTCCGCCGCGGCCTGTCGGAATGAAGAAAAGCAGGGTACGGGAAGCACCGATCCCACGCAGGAGCAATCCGTGCAGAGTGGGGACGTCGGAACAGAGGAGGAAGCCTATCACTGGACGCTGGGCGAGCATGATTTTGACGGCTATGCCTTTCGTATGGCAGGGGTCGATCCCGCCTTGTGGGTCGATTACGATATGCAGATTGATGCGGATGTGTCGTCGACTGACATTATCGACGTCGGGATTTTCAAGCGGAATGCGGCGGTGGAAAAGCAGCTTGGCGTTGATATCGTCCATGTCAAGCTGGATCATTATCTCTTCGATCTTCCCGCGTATCTGGATAACTATGTGAAAAACGGAGAGGATGCCTTTGACACGCTGATGATGGTGGATCGGAACGCAATTGCCTCCGCGGTCAGCGGCAATCTCATCGCCTACAGCGACCTGCCCGGAATGGAGTTGACGGGAGATTACTGGTCGACCGTCAACAAGGATATCAGCATAGCGGGGAAATACTTTTTCGCCTACGGCGACGACAGCATCCATTTCCTTCAGTCCGCCAATGTTCTGCTGTTCAACAAGGCGCTGAAGGAGGATCTGGATATCGAGGAGAATTTCTACGACCTTGTCCTGGAGGGCTCCTTCACGGTGGAGCGGTTCTTTCAGATCGCGGGACGCGCGACAAATGATCTGAACGGGGACGGTGTTTATCAGGATACCGATCGCTTCGGCGTCATTGTCGATGCCGATATGTATTTCCCGAGCTTCTGGACGGCTGCCGGCATGTTCACGGTGGAGAAGGATGAGCGGGATGTTCCCTATTTCAGCATCCCGGGCAACGAGCTGTTCTATACCGTCTCCGATAAGATTCTGTCGGAGAGCTTCAGAACCGGCATGATCTATCAGACGCTGTACGACAATCCGACGGTGTATACGCATGAACGATACGGCTTGATCGGCTCGGGAGATACCATGTTTGTCGACGGCAAGGGGCTGTTCCGGACGGCGACCTTCCATACCCTCTCGGGGCTGCGGCAGATGAAGGATGATTTCGGCATTCTTCCCTATCCGAAATGGGAGGAGAACGACGAGGCGTATATCAGCAGGGTCTATTCCGGCTTCCCGACCGTTGTCCCGAAGACAACCGCGCGCCCCGAAATCGTCGGTGTGGTGCTGGAGGCGCTGGCCTACCGTGCCAAGACGGAATTCCTTGACGATTATTTCGATCTGCTCCTCAAGGGACGGGGCACACGCGACGAGGAATCCAAGGAAATGGTGGATATCGTGCTGAACAACCGTCGGATGGATCTGGGCGATACCTTCTGGTATGACACAATCCGCCTGAAATATCAGGAAAAGATGGCGGTAGGGGAAGGGAACCTGGTCTCTCTGACCGACAGCATCAGAACGCTGGCGGAGCAGACGATCGCGATTACCGTGAAAAAGATCGGAGAGCAGACGACATGACCGAAATGATTCTGGCGAGCGAGGCGGGCGTTCCGCTTGACAGCGACGTCCGCCTAGGGGGAGGAACCGACGCCACGGAGGCGCTTCAGAGGCTGCTTGATCGCGCGAAGGGCAGCGGCGGCGTTCACCTGATCCTCAACGGAGCGGCGCTGGTCAGAGGACTGAAGCTGCATTCCAATACGACGATCGAGTGCCCGGATAAATCCTGCGGACTGTATCTGGCGGACGGCTCCGACTGCCCTCTTCTTACCAATTCCCAACCGGATCAGAAGCAGATCCGACAGAGGAACATCAGCATTCGGGGCGGCACGTTCAACCATAACTGCCGCGGGCAGCGCCATACCGTCCCTTGTCCCGAAAAAATCTTTGAAAAGGTGACGGGAGACCGCCGCTGGGTGATTGCCTTTGAATTTCACGGGGTGGAGAACCTGCTGATCCGGGATGTGACCATTGCGGATCAGCGCAGCTTCGCCGTACTGATTCTGAACTGGAAAAATGTCACGATCGAGGACGTCATCATTGAGCTTCCCCATCGGATGCAGGCGCAGAATCAGGACGGGATCAATATCTGGGGACCGGGACAGTACCTCTGTATGCGGGGGATCACCGGCAGAAGCGGGGACGATCTGATTGCGATCACGCCGGATCAGCTCGACGAGACCTCCTCCATTACCGATGTGCTGATCGATGGGGTGTTTGCCGATCATGCCGATCAGGGCATCCGGCTTCTGTCCAGAGGGACGGGGCGCTTGGATCGGGTGACGATCCGCAACGTGACGGGAGTCTATCGGAGCTTCGGATTCTATATCAATCCCTGGTTCAAGGGAAAGCACTGCGGCAACTTCGGCAATATTTTCATTGAGAACGTCGACCTGCGGAACGAAGCGCCCAACTACACCTATACACCGCCGATGCTCTTCCGGATCGGCGGGAATATCGAGCATATCACCTTCCGGAATATCAGACACCACAATCCGTTCGACGGAAGAGCGCTGTTTCAGATCGGGATTCCCTACTCGGAGGTCAGGGACGAGATCGCCTGGTGCGAGGGGGAGGGAGGCAGACAGTCGATCGGAACGGTGCTGATCGACGGGTTGAGTCTTTACGGAGGCGGACGCAGCGAAACGCCGCTGATCACCGTTTACGACGATGTCGACACCCTGATCCTGCGCGATTTTGATATACAGAGCGAGGGCGGGCGACTTCTTGAACTGAAACGGGGCAAGCCCGGCAGGCTGCTGTGCGATCGGATCTTTGCGCCGGGGCTGGAGCTGCCCGATCCCGACAGACCCGACGGGGAAGGCCGATAATCAGGGAACAGGACGGTCAAACCGTCCCACGCCGCTGTGCGGCAGAAAGAAGCAGGTTCAATCCTATGAAAAAAACAATGCTCATGATGTTGTTGCTTTTGCTTGCGGTGACGGTTGCCGCCTGCGGAAGCCGCCACGCTTCCCCCGATGACAGCAGCCTCACCGATGAGGCCGGGAGCGCGTCCTCCGAAACGGCGGGAGCAGGGAGCGAGACGACTCCTCCGATCCGGGAGGAGGTCCCCCTTGACGGGACGGTTTATACCGTTCAGGTCGGAGATACCTATCTCCGCGTGGATACTGCAACCGGCCTTGCGGTATCGGCAGGCAGCAAAGCTCTTGACATGAACTTTGACAGAATTCTGGTGGATGTCGGGTATGACAGCCGCTATGTCTGGGATACCGTTCCGTTTCAGAGTTACGACGCCTTCAGCTCGACGACGCTGCCGACGGTGCAGCCGAACCCCGATTCCTTTCAGCGCGATTACACCGTGGAGGGGATCTACGACGTAGGCGGCGGGTTGGAGATCTCCCTTCGGTGCGGGACGCTGCGGGTGATCTATCATTATACCGTAGAGGAGGATTATATCGCGCTCTCCGCGGAAATTGTCTCGACAGCGGCCTCCGCCCGGCTGATCAACGGAGTCGCTTTTGACATACGGGGGATGGAGCTGGGAGAGGGATTCTATGAGTTCCCCGGCAATCTGCCGTACGGGAAATTTTCCCTCGATGAAAAGCGCCCCTACATTGTCAACAGCACGCTGTTTTGCGGCAGCGCCACTTCCTTCAGCACAGAGATCGGGGAGTTCAATGTCCTGTTCATCGACGAGGAGGAAAAGTGGAGCACGGGCGTTTACCGCGACCGGGAGGATCGGAGCGGTATCATGAACGTCGCGGCGGTGGAATGCTATGCCGAAAAGGAGCAGCCGATCACGGTCGGGACGCTCTATCTCTGCTTCCCCTCGGGGGATCGGTACGAGAATATCCCGGAGATGATAACGAGGCTGGGCTTTGTCTCGGGCGGAAGCGGATTCGACTGCGGACCGATCTGGTGCGGCCACCCTGCCGGGACGACGGATACGGAATATTCCTTGGGAAAGGATCTCTTTGAATTTTCGGAGGAGCTTTCCGGGCTTGCGGATATGGGGATCGGAACGGTCTGGCTGATGCCGCTGTTCGATCATGCCGACAAGATGTACGCCCCCGATTCCCTCGAAAGCATCTACCCGGGATACGGAGGAGAGGCGGGCGCCCGCGCCTACCTTGAGGAAGCCCATCGGCTCGGCATGAAGGTGATCCTCGATATCGTGCCCCACGGGCCGCTTCCCGGAAGTGCCTTTGCGAAAAATCATGAGGACTGGATCTCGCGGACACGCGGGGGACGGGAGCAGCTCGAATGGAATTGCGTCTCCTTCGATTACAACAACAAGGACTATGCGGAGTGGGTCCGCCGCGTGATGGAGCGCTACGGGCAGCTCGGATTTGACGGTTCCCGGATCGACTGTGCCATGGGCGGGATGACCAATTGGAACAACGAAACGGGTAAACGCCCCTCCTCCTCCAATCTGGGCGGCGGGGTGAATATCACGAAGGCGGTTGCCGAGGGCTTTGAGGATGCCGACGTACAGGCGGTCATTCTTCCCGAAATGTTCTATCCGATCCCGCACTATATCCGTTCGACGGATTATTACTACAACAACGCCTTTTATCGGGTGCTGATGGATCTCAACGCCGGCTGGCTCGGACACGATATGACCTACTATGCCCAAACCGTCACCGAGTTTCTCGATGTACAGTATCGCACCAAGCTGCCGGGACAAATCATGGTGAATTGGCTGGAGAACCACGACACGGTTTTCTGGTCGGGAGACTGCAAGCGTGCCGCGTCGCTCTACGGCGAGCGGACAAAGGCGATGTTCTGCCTGATCAGCTGGATCGACGGAATTCCCGCCCTCTACATGGGGGACGAGAATCCCGGGGAATACGGGCTGCCGGGCGAGGATCTGCGCCCGTTTTTCAAGGAGATCTTCGAGGTGCGGGAGAAATATCTGCGATATGATCTGCAGACGGAGTATCTGTACACCGACTCTCCCCTCATCGCGTTTTATCGATATGATGACAGCGAACGTTATCTCGTTCTGATCAATCTGGCGGACGCTGCCATCGAATATTCCGCGGAAAGCGCCGAGCTTCTGTATGCCGATGACGGCTCGCGGCTTTCCGGTCAGACAGTTGAAATCGGCGGCTGCGGATATACGGTTCTTCGCATGACCGATTGAAATTAAGGGAACCTCTAAAAATTCCCCATCAATTGCAATAAACAGCAAAATGTGATATAATAGAGGCAGAACAAGGAAA
>CALWTY010000025.1 GCA_944384585.1 uncultured Clostridia bacterium
GGGGTGCGCATCTCCCGTAATCCTATCGCACTTCGCGGCACGATCCCTCGTGCCGCTGACCAATGCATATCTCCCCCCGGGACAAAGGTTTTGGGGGGTGCGCATCTCCCGTAATCCTATCGCACTTCGCGGCACGATCCCCCAAGCCGCAAACCCAAGTATATCTCCCCAAGTCAAAAGTTTTTTTGGGGGCAGGGGGGCTTTTTTTGAGGAAGCCCGCCCTGCGCGTCTCCCCCACTCTGAATCATATGGAACAGAACAACAGTAACGAGAAGCGATATTGCAGCTACGATTCCCATATGCGCCGGCTGTTCGGCGGGAAGGTCATCAAGGTCCCGCTGGACGGGGGCTTTTTGTGTCCGAATATCGACGGAAGGAAGGGAACGGGAGGATGCCGGTACTGCACGAAGCAGGGGCTGTCGTATCGGGGGCTTCCGCTGAAGGAGCAATTCGAGAGAGGAAGGCTTCCGCTGCTGAAGAAATGGGGAAGGGCGGACAGGAAGGAGCAGTATATCGCGTACTTCCAGGTTTTTACCAATACCTATGCCCCCGCGGAGAGACTGCGGGCGCTCTATGAGGAGGCAATGGCGCTGCCGGATGTCGTAGGGATCAGTATCGCGACACGCGCCGATTGCCTGCCGGAGGAAACCGTTTCCCTGCTGCGGGAGCTCGATAAAAGAACCTATCTCACCGTGGAGCTGGGCCTGCAGACGGTCCATGAGGAGACGGCGAGGGCGATCAACCGATGCCACAGCTATCGGGAATTCCTTGACGCCGCGGAGCGGCTTGACGGGCTGAAGCTGTGCGTCCATCTCATCAACGGCCTGCCGGGGGAGAGCGAGGAGATGATGCTGGAATCGGCAAGACAGGTCGCGGCGATCAGACCCTATTCCGTCAAGCTCCATATGCTCTATCTGGAGGAGGGAAGCGCCATGACGGAGGAGTACAGGAGGCAGCCGTTTCCCATGCTGACAATGGAGGAGTATGTATCGGTCACCGTATCGCAATTGGAGCTGCTCCCTCCCGATACCGTCATCGGACGACTGACGGGGGACGGACACGCCGATCGATTGGTCGCGCCGATGTGGAGTACCAAAAAGTTCGCGGTGCTGAATGCCATCGACAGGGAGTTCAAGAGGAGGAATTCCTTCCAGGGATGCCGGTTTGAGGGGAGGGGGGCGGAGAAAGGAAAATAAGGGCGCGCCGCTGACCCAAGTATATCTCCCCCAAGGACAAAAGTTTTGGGGTGCGCATCCAACGCCGCCCTATCGCACTTCGCGGCACAGTCCCCTGTGCCGCAAACCAATGCATATCTCCCCCGGGACTAAATTTTGGGGGTGCGCGCGCATCCAACGCCGTTCTATCGCATTTCGCGGCAACATTCCCCGCGCCGCTGACCCAAGTATATCTCCCCAAGTCAAAAGTTTTTAGGGGTGCAGGGGGCTTTTTTTAGGAAGCCCGCCCTGCGCGTCTCCCCATAGAGGACATGATGAAAAATCCATATTTAAGAACCAAATACACCTGTTATTATACGGATCTGGCGATGGCGTCGGCGTTCAGCCTGCCGCCGCTGCTGTTTGTCACGTTCCGGGAGATGTACGGGATTTCGTATACCCTGCTCGGAACGCTGGTATCGGTCAATTTCTGCACGCAGCTTGTTATAGACCTGATCTTCAGCTTCTTCGGAAAGCATTTTCCGCTGAAAAAAACGATACGAGCCATGCCGCTGCTCACCGCGGCGGGCCTGATCGTATATGCCGTCGTGCCGTTGCTGTTCCCGCAGCAGGCGTATGCCGGTCTGTTGATCGGAACCGTTATCTTCTCGATGGCAGCGGGACTGTGCGAGGTGCTGCTCAGTCCCCTCGTCGCCGCAATTCCGTCGGATAATCCAAAGCGGGATATGAGTACCCTGCATTCTTTGTATGCGTATGGCGTGGTCGGCGTGATTCTGATATCCACCCTGTATTTCGCCCTGTTCGGACGGGAAAATTGGGTGTGGCTGACGTTGTTCCTCGCGGCCCTGCCGATTCTTTCCTTCCTGATGCTGTGCCTGTGCCCCCTTCCGCCGATGGAAATCGCACCGGCTGAACGCGGGAAAAAAGGGAGCGGGCGAGGGAGGACGCTGTCCCTCTTCGCCCTCTGTATCCTCCTCGGGGGCGCGGCGGAAAATACCATGACCAACTGGATCTCCTCCTATATCGAGGGGGCGCTCGGAATGCCGAAGATGTGGGGCGATATCGCGGGAATGGCGCTGTTCGCCGTCCTGATCGGCCTCGGAAGAACGATGTATGCCCGGTACGGGAGCAGGATTATACGGGTGCTGCTGTTCGGAATGATCGGATCGGCAGTATGCTATCTTATGATCGCCGCGGTTTCCAATGTCGTGATCAGCCTGCTGTTATGCGTGACCGTGGGACTGACTACCTCCATGCTGTGGCCGGGAACCCTGATCCTGATGGAGGAGAAGATGCCGTCTCCGGGAGTCGCCGCTTACGCGCTGATGGCCGCGGGCGGGGACCTCGGCAGCTCCATCGCACCGCAGATGGTGGGGGCGGTCGTCGATCTGGTGTCGGAGGCGCCGTTTGCCGCCGCTCTCGGAGAGAGGCTTTCCATGTCGCCGGAGCAGGTGGGAATGAAGACAGGAATGCTGCTCGCAGCCGTGTTTCCGTTGGCGGGGGTCATCGTGGTCGCCATGCTGATCCGCCGCTTCCGCGGACAGAAGGAGGCAGAAATGTGACTTCCGCGGCGCGGTTTTCCACAAGGCGAGGCTTCGGAAGGAAGCGCCGCAACCCCATGCCCTCTGTCCCCAAGGCAAAAGTTTCGGGGGGTGCAGGGGGCTTTTTTTGAAGCCCACCCTGCGCGTATCCCCCGCCGCCCAATCGCACTTTGCTGCACATTCCCCCAAGCCGCAACCCCATGCCCCCTGCCCCCAAGGCAAAAGTTTCGGGGGGTGCAGGGGGACTTTTTTTGGGAAGCCCGCCCTGCGCGTATTCCGTGTCTCCCCTTCAGCCAAGCAGCGCGCGGTCGTTTGCGAATTCCGCGCCGGAAGCTTTGGAAAAGGCGTTAAGAAGCGATTCGACGGTCAGATGCTTCTTTTCTTCTCCCGAAATGTCGAGGATAATCTGCCCGGCGTTGAGCATAATCAGCCGGTTTCCGTGTGTGATGGCGTCACGCATGTTGTGCGTCACCATAAGGGTCGTAAGATGATGCTCCGAAATAATACGGTCGGTGATCTCCAGAACCGTGGAGGCGGTTTTGGGATCGAGGGCGGCGGTATGCTCGTCGAGAAGCAGCAGCTTCGGCTTCTGCATAGATGCCATCAGAAGCGTGATCGCCTGCCGCTGCCCGCCCGACAGAAGCCCCATTTTGGTGGTCAGCCGCGTCTCGAGGCCAAGCCCAAGCTCCGCAAGAATCGAGCGGTATTTTTCGCGATCCTTCTTGGTGATCGCCCATTTCAGCCCGCGATGCTTCCCGCGGCGGTCGGCGAGCGCGAGATTTTCCTCCACCCACATATCGGATGCCGTCCCCATCATGGGATCCTGGAAGACGCGCCCGATGCAGGCGGCGCGCTTATGCTCCGACAGGCGGGTCATGTCGACGCCGTCGATCAGGATCGAGCCGCCGTCAGTCGGATAGACCCCCGCTACGATGTTCAGCATCGTCGATTTTCCCGCGCCGTTGCCTCCGATGACGGTGACGAAATCGCCGTCGTTCAGGGTCAGACTGAAGTCGCGGAGGGCAAGCTTTTCGTTGACGGTGCCGGGATTGAATACTTTTGTGATATTTTTCAGCTCAAGCATTGCGGTTCCCTCCCTTCCGCCGCGCGGCGGGGAAATATTTCTTTTTGACGTAGGGCACGCCGAGGAATATCATGACGACCAGCGCGGAGAGGAGCTTGAGCAGGTCGGAATCGATCCCGAAGAAGATGACGGTCTGGAATACAAGCCAATAGATGATGCCGCCGAGGATCACGCCGAGCAGCTTGATGAAGAAGTTGCCGGAAATGCGGGAAACCACCGCCTCCCCGACAATGACCGCCGCAAGGCCGATGACGATCGCGCCGCGGCCCATGTTGATGTCGGCAGCGCCGTTGTTCTGGGCAAGAAGCGCCCCCGCAAGGGCGACAAGCCCGTTTGAGAGCATCAGCCCAAGCACCTTCGTGAAGCCGGTGTTGATCCCCTGCGCGCGGCTCATGCTGAGATTGTTTCCGGTGGCGCGGAGGGAGGCGCCCAGCTCCGTTCCGAAAAACCAGTAGAGGAGGGCGATGACGGCCAGCACGAGGGCAAGAAGGATCAGGTTGGTTTTCAGAATATTTTCCGTAAGGTTGGAAATCAGCAGCTTGTCCTGCTTGCCGAGAAGCGCGACGTTGGCTTTGCCGAGAATGACGAGGTTGATCGACCAGAGCATGAGCTGCGTCAGAATGCCGGCCAGAATGGCGGGGATGCCGAGCAGGGTGTGCGCCAGCCCCGTGATGAGGCCGCAGAGCATCCCGGCGAGAATCGCCGCCAGCATCGCGAGCCAGATGTTGACGCCCGCCAGGACGAGGACGGTGCAGACGGCGGCGCCGGTGCAGATCGAGCCGTCAACGGTCAGATCGGCGATGTCGAGGATCTTGTAGGTGAGGAAGACCCCGATCGCCATAATGCCCCAGATCATGCCGAGCGAGGTCACGCCGGGCAGGGAGCTGAGCCAATTTGCAAAATTCATAATGGAAATCCTTTCTTGATCCGGAAAACGGGGGAGGGAGGCCTGCCCCGTAAACCGACAGATACCGGAGCCGCTTTTGGGGAGCGGCTCCGGCGGGTGCGCGGGCGGTTGGTTCGATTGTAAGGGAGGCGGATCGTGACCGGCGCGCTTCAAAGCGCGTTCCCCGAGGGGTCGGGCGTCGGCCGCGAGTCTGCCGGGTTCTGTCCTGTCTGCGGGAAGCCGGGTCGTCGGAATCGGAGAGTCGGCCGCAGACGCCGGAGATGCCGTTATATCCGTGCGGTACGCTTGAGCGTCATGTCCCCGTTGTCAGCCGCGGAATATCGGAGGCGGTCAGGAGGCGCTCTCTGTCTCGATGGCGACGAAGCCGGCGGCTTCCAGCGCGGCGGTGTCGATCTTCAGCGCCTTGCAGCGGTCGGGATTGTACATCTTCGTGAAGGTCTCGGCATAGGCGATGGGAAGCTCCGAGATGTCGGCTTCCCCCTTCAGGATCTTCGCCGCCATCTTGCCGGTGGCTACGCCGATGTCGTAGTAGTCGATGGAAAGGGTGGCAACGCCGCAGCCGGTGCAGATGCCCTTTTCTCCCGCGATCAGGGGAGTGTCCCCGATCGAGCCGAGGATCGCGCCGGTGCAGGAGGCGGCGGTGTTGTCGGTCGGAACGTAGATCACGTCCTTCGCAGCGGCGGCCGCCGAAACGGTGGTCACGTCGTTGCTGTCGGTGAAGGCGAATTCCTCGCAGGTATAGCCCCGCTTCTCAAGCTCCTCGCGGATCACCTTGACCTGGTACTCCGAGTTCGCCTCGGAGGAGCAGTAGAGGAGTGCGACGGTCTTGGCGTCGGGGAAGAGATCCTGCAGCATCTGCGCCTGCTGATCAAGGGGGGCAAGATCGGAGGTCCCCGAAATGTTGCCGCCGACGGTGCCGCTGAAGTTTTCAATGCCGAGGGCGGTGCCGTACTCGGTGATGGAGGTGCCGAGGATCGGAATGGTGTTCGTCCCGCTGGCGGCGGCCTGGAGCGCGCCGGTGGCGTTGGCAAGGATCAGGTCGACCTTCTTGGTGACGAAGCTGTTGATGATGGAGGTGCAGGTGTCGGACTGACCCTGCGCGTTCTGCTCGATGAAGGCAATGTCGTCTCCGAATTCCTTCTTCAGCTCGTCGATGAAGCCGCGGGTCGCGGCGTCAAGCGCGTCGTGCGTGGAGAGCTGGCAGATGCCGACGGTATATTTGGCGCTGCTTCCGCAGGAGGCGGCCGTCATCAGCACGCCGCTTATAAGAACAAGCGCGAGAAGGGCGGAGAACAGGGGTTGAAGCTTCCGGTTTTTCATGATATCGTCCCTTTCTTCATGATCTGATACTGACATTCAGTGAACAGCGGTACGCCGGTTGTCGCCCGCGGGAGCGCCCCCGCTGCGTGACCTCCCTGCCGTCCGACAAGGAAGGCTGCGGCTGCCGGAGAGGATTCCCCGTACACTGATGCTACCATTATACCATGTCTTTTCCATAAGTCAAGAAAATGTATCTTATAGAAAAATAAAAAAAACTTATATATGGATTTTACAGAAACCTTACTGTCGCCCTATTGACAAAATGAATTCTTTATGATATCATATTGATATCAACAAGCAAATCTATCCGAAAAGGAGTGAAAAACAATGGAAGAAAAGGTAATCAAGGGAGCAAAACACGGCATGGCGGTGCTGCTGGTGACGATCCTGCTGTATGCGGCGGCGATCGCGGCGCTGGTCTTCGGCATCATTTCCTTCGAGGGAGGCGGGTCGCCGGCGCTGATGATCGTCGGTGCCGTGTGGCTTCTGATCGGATGGCTGCCGCTGCCGGGGCTGAAGGTGCTGAAGCCGCAGGAGGCGCTGGTGCTGACGCTCTTCGGCCGCTACATCGGAACGCTGAAGGGGGAGGGCTTCTATGCAGTCAATCCCTTCTGTACCGCCGTCAACCCCGCCGCCAAAACCCGCCTCAATCAGAGCGGGGACGTCGACGGCGCGGGACAGGCGCTGCTCAATTCCGCCGCCGGTCAGGCGCTGCTCACCGCGGCGGGCAATTCGATGGGAGAGCTGGTCAACAAGAGAATCTCGCTCAAGATCATGACCCTCAACAATAACCGCCAGAAGATCAACGACTGCCTCGGCAACCCCGTCGAGATCGGGATCGCCGTGACCTGGCGGGTGGTGGATACCGCCAAGGCCGTCTTCTGCGTCGATAACTACAAGGAGTATCTGTCGCTCCAATGCGACGGCGCACTGCGCAATATCGTCCGCATCTATCCCTACGACGTCGCCCCCAATGTCGATACCACCGGGGACGGCATCGCCGACGAGGGCAGCCTCCGCGGCTCGAGCGAGGTGGTCGCCGCCCGCATCCGCGACGAGATCCAGCAAAAGGTCGCAGGCGCGGGGCTTGAGATCATCGAGGCGAGGATCACCTACCTGGCTTACGCGCCGGAGATCGCCGCCGTCATGCTTCAGAGACAGCAGGCCTCTGCCGTCGTCGACGCGAGAAAGATGATCGTGGACGGCGCGGTCGGGATGGTGGAAATGGCGCTGGAGCGCCTCAATGCCAACGGGACGGTGCAGCTTGACGAGGAGCGTAAGGCGGTCATGGTCTCGAATCTGCTGGTGGTGCTTTGCGGAAACCGCGACGCACAGCCGGTCGTCAATTCGGGAAGCCTGTATTGAGGCATGGCTGAACCGAAAAAACAGGTTCCGCTCCGGATCTCAGCGGCGCTCTTTGCCGAGCTGACCCGCTGGGCGGAGGATGATTTCCGATCGCTGAACGGTCAGATCGAGTATCTCCTGACGGAATGCGTCAGACTGCGAAGGAAAAAATCCCTGCCGGATAACGAGTCCCGGCCCGACGAGCAGGAACGGGAATAGCGCTCCATCCCCCGGAACAGATGCCCCCCGCTCTACGGAGCGGGGGGCTTTCCTGCGCGGCGAGGAGGAGAAAAAGGGTACCTCCCCCGCCGCACCGTATCCAGCCCCGCAGACCCATGCCCTCCTCCCCAAGACAAGGGTTTTGGGGGTGCAGGGGGGCTTTTCCCTAAAAAGCCCCCTGCGTCGTATCCCCCGCCGCACGATCGTATCCCGCCGACCCATATCCCGCGCCGCGAACCCAAAACCCTTCCCCAAAGTCAAGGGTTTTGGGGGTGCAGGGGGGCTTTTCCCTAAAAAGCCCCCCTGCGTCGTATCCCCCGCCGCACGATCGTATCCCGCCGACCCATATCCCGCGCCGCGAACCCAAAACCCTTCCCCAAAGTCAAGGGTTTTGGGGGTGCAGGGGGGTTTTTCCTAAAAAGCCCCCTGCGTCGTATCCCCCGGCGTTTTCCTGATTTTGTCAATATGTGCGAAGAAAGGCGCTTTCGGGACAGAAAAAACCACGATTCGTCGGCAGAATTCCCGCGCAATTTGCGAAGAGGTGTGATATAGTAATAAAAAAGCCGCAAAAGGCAGCGGAAAATAACCGGAAATTACGGAAGAAAGGGATGGAAAAAATGGGAGGACTGAATTTTCTGAAGAAAACGAATGCAGAGCCGAGGACGAGGAGGGAGATATACGGAATGATCCATATGATACCGGTGGATAAGATCTATCCGAGCCCGGCGCAGCCGAGAAAGGATTTCGATGACGAAAGAATCATAAGATTGGCAGAGAGTTTTACGCGATACGGAATTTTGCAGCCGCTGACGGTGAGATTTGCCGCCGATCCGCGGATATATTCCGGCAGGGAGAGCCTGAAAAATTATCAATATGAGCTGATCGCGGGGGAGAGGCGGCTGCGCGCCGCGAAGATTGCGGGATTTGCGGAGGTGCCGTGTATGATCGCGGAGGCCGACGGAAGAAGGGCGGCCGAGATGTCCATCGTGGAGAATCTGATGCGGGAGGATCTGAATCTGTTTGAGCAGGCAGGCGCGATCGGAGCGCTGATCGAGGTATACGGGCTGACACAGGAGCAGACGGCAAGGGCGCTGGGGATGACCCAGTCGTCGGTGGCCAATAAGCTGCGCTTGCTGCGGCTGTCGGAGCGGGAGCGGGAAATGATTCTCGAGAATCGGCTGACGGAGAGGCATGCGCGTGCGCTGCTGAAGATCGCTGCGCCGGAGGAAAGGATTCCGGTGCTGGAGGAGGTGATCAGGCGGGAGTTGAATGTGTCGGAAACGGAGTCGCTGATCGAAAAACGCCTGTCGGCGGCCGATGCGCCCTCCCCACGGGTTCAGCGGGGGATGATCCGCGATCTGCGCATCTTTTATAATACGATCGATCGCGCGATCGATGTCATGGAAAAGGCGGGAATCGGCGTCGCCAAGGAGAGGCGGGAGAGCGAGGAGGCCGTTGAGGTGGTGATACGGATCAGGAAGAATCAGGGCTCCATGAGGGGGGCTGTTTGAAGCAATCGCTCAATTTTGCGGCGGAGGCGATTTTCCCCACCCGCCAAGCGCCGCCGCGCGGTTGATTTCGCGGCGAGACAAACCCATCCCCACCGTTTCACGTGAAACATCTCTCCACCCCCTCGCCCGAGGCGCTCCTACTTTGCAGCAATCGCCCGCCTCCCCGCCGTTTCACGTGAAACAATGCCGCGCGATCGATCCGCGAACCCAGCGCGTCCACTCGGAGTGGCACCCCCGCTCGGCACTATCGGCGACAGTCGATGCAACGCCCCACCCGCCAAGCCCTCGCCCGCGCGGACGACTTCGCGGCGAGACAAACCCATCCCCACCGTTTCAAGTGAAACAATTTCTCCTCACGCGGATGCGAATTCCGAAAATAACCCCGTTCCCCACCGTTTCACGTGAAACATCTCTCCACCCCCTCGCCCGCGCGGACGACTTCGCGGCGAAACAACCCCCACCACCGTTTCACGTGAAACAATGCCGCCGCACGCCCTTCCCCGAATTTCGGCAAGTTCCGGCAAGGAATCTCCCGCGGGGACTTGACTTTTCGAAAGGAAATTGCTATAATATAAGGTACACTATTCGATTTTTCAGGAGAATTCCCGTGGGAAAGATAATTGTTTTCGCCAACCAGAAGGGCGGCGTCGGAAAAACCACCTCCGCCGTGAATGTGGCCGCTTCGGTCGGCGCGAAGAACAAGCGCGTCCTGCTCGTCGATCTCGATCCGCAGGGAAATACCTCAAGCGGCGTCGGCATCAACAAAAAAAACATGAAGCTCTCCACCTACGACGTACTGATCGGGCGCAGCAGCGCCGAGGCATGCATCGTCGACACCGAGTACAAGAATCTCGCCGTCATGCCCTCCAATATTTCGCTTGCCGGCGCGGAATTCGAGCTTGTGAACTGTGAAAAGCGGGAGCATCGCTTGAAAAACGCCCTCGCGCTCGTCCGCGACAGCTACGATTATATTTTCATCGACTGCCCCCCCTCCCTCGGCATCCTCACCGTCAACGCGCTGGCAGCCAGCGACGGCGTGATCGTGCCGATGCAGTGCGAATACTATTCGCTGGAGGGGCTTTCCCAGCTGATGTCGACGATCCGTACCTGCAAGCGGCTCTATAATCCCGGGCTGCAGATCCTCGGCATCCTTATCACGATGTACAACGGCAGGCTCAATCTCTCCATGCAGGTGATGGATGAGCTGAAGAAATATTACGCGGGGAAGCTCTTCAAGACGACGATCCTCCGCAACGTCCGCCTCTCCGAAGCGCCGAGCTACGGAATGCCGATCCTCTATTATGACCGCCACAGCAAGGGCGCGGTCGCCTATAACGACGTCTCGGAGGAAATCATCGAGCGGATGTGAGAAAGCGCCTGCCGAGGCAGGGGCGGAATCATGCATCACGCCTGCGCCGCAGGCGACGGATAAAGCAGCAGAAAGGTAGCCATTATGCCGAAACCAAAAAACACCGGGCTCGGACGCGGGCTCGACGCAATTTTCATCGATAATTCGGTGGAGGACAGCGGAAGCGTCACGATGCTCCGGATCTCCGAGATCGAGCCGAACCCCGACCAGCCCCGACGGGAATTCGACGCGGAGGCG
Organism: uncultured Clostridia bacterium; assembly: GCA_944384585.1. Taxonomy (GTDB): domain Bacteria; phylum Bacillota; class Clostridia; order Oscillospirales; family CAG-272; genus Colimorpha_A. The sequence continues at coordinate 10,708 of CALWTY010000025.1, forward strand.
CTGGCGCAGCTCGCAGACTCGATCGCCACACACGGGCTGATCCAGCCGATCGTCGTCCGCTCCTCCGGAAGCGGGCTGTATCAGATCATCGCCGGCGAGCGCCGCTGGCGGGCCGCGAAGATGGCGGGGCTGACCGAGCTCCCGGTCCTCGTCATGGAGCTGGACGATAAAAAAGCCGCACAGATCGCGCTGATCGAGAATGTGCAGCGCGAGAACCTGAATCCGATGGAGGAGGCGGCGGCCTACCGTGCGCTGATGGAGGAGCACGCGATGACGCAGGAGGAGATCGCCCGTCAGCTCGGGAAGAGCCGCAGCGCTATCGCCAATACCCTTCGCCTGCTCGATCTGCCGGAGGCGGTCTGTGAGAAGGTGCGCCTCGGACGGCTTTCCGCCGGACACGCACGGGCGCTGCTGGGGCTGAAGAACGCAGCCGATCTCATCGAGGCCGCGGAAGCCGTCGTCAACCGCAATCTTTCAGTCAGGGAGACCGAGCTTCTCGTGAGGAAGAAGAACCGCGACGCACTCCGCCGCGGGGAGGAGCAGCCCGACGGGTCCCCCGTCGTCGACTATACGGCGGAGCTTGCCAGAAAAATGACCGCCCGCATCGGGCACCGGGTGACGATCCGGAAACAGGGAACCACCCGGCGGATCGAAATCCATTTTACCGACGATAACGAGCTGGATGCGATCGTGACCGCGCTCTGCGGCGACAACATTTTCGACGAATAAGGAACGCGGGCGGGGAGGCTGCCTGAAGCCGGACGGCGCCCGCCCCTGCATTCAAGAATCAAAACGCCCTGCGCTGCGGGGAGACGAAGAATAAACCGGCGACCGCCGGGAAAGGAATCCTGATATGCTGGACATCAAATACATCCGCGAAAACCCCGAAGAGGTCATCTCCCGCCTTGCCTGCAAAGGGCGCGACGCCCGGGAGGAGATCAACGAGATCCTGAAGCTCGACGCGTCGCGGCGCGCCATGATTGCCGAGAACGAGTCGCTGAAGGCAGAGCAGAACCGCCGCACCAAGCTGGTCCCTCAATATAAAAAGGAAGGAAAGGACCCCTCCCCGCTCTTTGCCGAGATGAAGGAGATGTCCCTGAAAATCAAGGAAAACGACGAAAAGCTCAGCGAGGTGGAGTCCACCTTCAATGCCCTGATGTACGGGCTTCCGAACCTGCCCGACCGCGATCTGAAGCCGGGGGGCAAGGAGAACAACGAGCCGCTCCGCTATTTCGGAGAGCCGCACCGCTTTGACTTTGAGCCGAAGAATCACGTCGATCTCTGCACGAGCCTCGGGCTGATCGACTATAAACGCGGCACGAAGCTGGCGGGGAGCGGCTTCTGGATCTATACGGGGATGGGCGCGCGGCTGGAATGGGCGCTGCTCAACTATTTTATCGATACCCACATCGCAAACGGCTATACCTTCATGCTGGTGCCGCATATGCTGGAATACGAGTGCGGCTTCACGGCGGGTCAGTTCCCGAAGTTTGCCGACGAGGTCTATAAGATCGCCAATCCCACCGACGACCGCACGCACTATATGCTCCCGACCGCAGAGGCGGCGCTGGTCTCCCTCCACCGCGGCGAGATATTGAGCGAGGAGGAGCTTCCGAAGAAATATATCAGCTATACCCCCTGCTTCCGCCGGGAGGCGGGCAGCTACCGCTCCGATGAGCGCGGCATGGTGCGGGGGCATCAGTTCAACAAGGTGGAGATGGTGCAGTACACCCTGCCCGAGAAGTCGGACGAGGCCTTTGACGAGCTGGTCGGTCACGCGGAAAATCTGGTGCGGGGACTGGGCTTCCATTTCCGCACCGTCAAGCTGGCGGCGGAGGACTGCTCCGCGTCGATGGCGCGGACCTATGACATCGAGATCCAGATTCCCTCGATGAACGGCTACAAGGAGGTCAGCTCTGTCTCCAACGCCAGGGATTATCAGGCGCGCCGCGGGCAGATGCGGGTCAGACGGAGCGACGGACGCATCGAGCTGCTCCACACCCTCAACGGCTCCGGCCTTGCCACCTCCCGCATACTTCCGGCGCTGGTCGAGCAGAATCAGAATGCCGACGGCTCGGTCAACCTGCCCGACGTGCTGAAGAAATATCTCGGCGTCGACGTGATCCGCCCGTGAGACGGGAGGAGGACGCCATCAGAATTCCGAAAGGAGGAATGATCCCGTGAATTTGTCCGATTTTTTTGCCGGAGGCGACATGACCCTTGCCTCCATCCTGATTCCGATCGCCTTCGGGATGATCATCGCCGCCTGCCTGGTGTTCATCAACAAGCAGACGCTGGGAAAATTCGTCAAGCGTCTCTTCGACGAGAACGCCGACAGCGAGCAGTCGGCAAGAACGCTTACGGAGCTTGGCTTTGAGAAGAACCGCCTGCTTCGCCGCTCCCTGCGGGACGGCTCCTCCCTGCGGAAGGTCGTGCATGTCTGCGACGGCGCGCAGGAGGGGAAGCAGGGGGAGAAAAAGCCGCTGCGCTATTATATTCCGGAGGACTGCGCCTATCGCGCCGAGGTCCTCTATAATCCCGACGGCTCCTCCGTCCTCACGATTCTCATCACCGTCATCATGTTCGTGGCCATCGTGCTGCTTCTGATGATGATCGTTCCCGATCTGATCCAGATGGTGGCCAACGCCGTCAACCGCTTCAAAACGCTTTGAGCGCCGAAAGGAACCCGCTGATGAACAACGTGAGAACCCGCAAAAAGTATTACAGCACCGTCTTTGTGGTGGCGGTGACGCTGCTTGTGTCGGTCTTTCTTGTGATCCTGACCTTTACGGGGATCTATCTGTCGGGCATCCGCTATCTGAAGCGGAGCTTTGAGGATGGCAGTTATATCAAATTTTTCGGCAAAGTAGACAAGGATGGAAGTCCACTATCGGGGAAACTGTACTATTCTGACGGAGAAACCGCCGAGATCGACATCATCAGCTCGACGGTGACCTACAGCAACGGCAACGTCTACGAGGGGACGCTGGTCAATCTGCAGAAGAACGGAAACGGCAAGCTCACCTATCAGAACGGCGACGTATACGTCGGGACGTTTGTCAATGATCGTCGGACCGGTCACGGGGTCTACACCTTTGCCAACGGCGACAGCTACGAGGGCGATTTTGTCAACGGAATGAAGCATGGCGAGGGGACCTATATCCGGGTGGAGGACAACTCCCGCTACACGGGGCAGTTCAAGAACGATGCCAAGCATGGCGAAGGGACCTACACCTGGGGAGACGGCTCCTCCTATACCGGCAGCTATGTGAACGATGTGAAATACGGGGAAGGACGCTTTGTCTTCGCCAACGGCGACATATACGAGGGCAGTTTTATCAACGATGTCCGCACCGGCGTCGGCACCTACACCTGGGCGGAATCGGGAGACAGCTACACGGGTGAATTCCGGAACAACATGATGAACGGCTGGGGAACCTACACCTGGTCTGCGGGTCGGGTATACGAGGGACTCTTCCGCAACGGCGTGATTGTGCGGGTCGACAACGATCCGACCGATCCCGTCGACCCGACGCCCCCCGCCGCCTGAACATAACGCCCCCGCAACGCAAGGGGGCGTTTTTCTCTTGGGATACGCGCAGGGGGAACGCGCAGGGTAGGCTTCCCCAAAAAAGCCCCCCTGCACCCCGCAAAAACTTTTGTCCCTTGGGCATGGGCTTGGGTCGGCGGCGCGGGCGGATGTGCCGCGAACTGCGGCAGGGATACGCGCAGGGTGGGCTTTTTGTAAAAAGCCCCCCTGCACCCCGCAAAAACTTTTGCCCTTGGGGGCATGGGCTTGGGTAGGCGGCTCGGTTGGTCGTGCCGCGAACGGCGATTGCAGGGCGGCGACGCACGTCCCCTATCGTTTGGGGGGCTCGTCCGCTCTTCTTTCGGAATTCGGAACCCCCCCTGCGCCGTCTCTGCCGCTCGATCCACACCTTGTGGAGATCTGCCCCGCCGAACTTCCCGCAGCCTCGCCCGAACCCCCAACAATCCCTTGCTCCATTATTAAATCCCCTGCCCCCGAAAGCATCTTTCTCACCAAAAACCCTGTCCTTTCCCAAGCCCCTGCACCCCGCAAAAACTTTTGCCCTTGGGGGCATGGGCTTGGGTCGGCGGCGCGGGCGGTTGTGCCGCGAACGGCGACAGGGCGGCGACGCATTCCCCCCATCGTTTGGGGGCTCGTCCGTACTTCTTTCGGAATTCGGAACCCCCCCTGCGCCGTCTCTGCCGCTCGATCCACACCTTGTGGAGATCTGCCCAGCCGAACTTCCCGCAGTCCTCGCCCGAACCCCCAAAATCCCTTGCTCCATTATAAAAACCCCAGCCTCCGAAAGCATCTGTCTCACCAAAAACCCTGTCCTTCCCAAGGCCCTGCACCCCCCAAAAACTTTTGTCCTTTGGGCATGGGCTTGGGTCGGCGGCGCGGGCGGATGCACTGCCGACTGCGATTGCGGGGCGGGGACGCACGCCCCGAAAACGATAAAAAGGAAACTACCATGAAAGAAATCACGAAAAACAGCTTCCGTCTTGCCGTTCGGAGGAGTCTTCCGATCATGATCGGTTATTTCCCCCTCGGCATTGCCTTCGGCATCCTGATGGCACAGGCAGGGTATTCCTTCCTTTGGTCGGGGGCGACCTCGCTCTTTGTCTACGCCGGCTCCCTCCAGATGCTGATGGTCTCCTTTTTCACGGAGGGCACGCCCTTTGCGGCAATCGCGGTCACGGCGCTGCTGCTCAACAGCCGCCACATTTTCTACGGGCTTTCCTTCGCGGAAAAGTTCCGGGGCTACGGTGCGGCGAAGCTGTTTCTGATCTGGGGGCTGTCGGACGAGAGCTATTCCCTGCTCTGCTCCTATCGGGAGGAGGAGGGCGTGAGCGAACGGTCGGTGCATCTCTTTTCCACGGCGCTGATCTGGGGCTATTGGGTAATCTTTTCGATGATCGGCGGGATGATCGGGGAGCTGCTGCCCTTCAGCACCGAGGGGATCGACTTTGCGCTGACGGCGCTGTTTACGGTGATCCTGATCGATCGCCTGCAGGCCGATCGGAAGGAGGCGACAGCCCGCGCTGCTGCGCAGCCGACAGCCGCCTCGCTTCCCGCCGAAGGCGGCGATTCCGGGGAAGCCGACAGCAGCGCAGACGAAAGCGGGATGACCGGTTGCTGCCGAACCTGCCGCAGGACGTTCCTTCGCAATCGAACCTGCCGCTTGACGACCGGTCAAGATCCCACCGACCGCAGGGAAGCCGATTCCCGCCGACTCCCGCCGGAGGCTCGCAGCCTGCCGGATCATCCTACGACCTATCAGTCCGTGCCCTGTCCCCCTGAATCGGAAGAGCAGACCGGCTTTCCCCGAAAAAGCTGCCGCGCGCGGTTCCGGAAATTCCCCCTCACCGTGCAGACGTGGCTTCCCGCCGTCGCGGCAGCGATCAGTTCCCTGCTGTCGCTGCTGATTTTCGGAGCGGACGCCTTCCTGCTCCCGTCGCTGATCCTCACGGCGGCGGTGCTGCTCCTGCTTCGGGTCGGAGAGGAGGGGAGGAAATGAGTCCTTCTGTGCTGCAGTCGATTCTGATTATCGCGATCTGTACGCTCTGTACGTTTGCAGAGCGGCTGCTGCCCTTCCTGTTCTTTCGGAAGGGGAAGGTGCCGCCTGTTGTCCGCGCGCTGGGGCGCAGCCTCCCCACCGCCGTTATTCTGACGCTGGTCGTTTATTGCCTCCGCGGGATCCGTTTTGAGCAGCCGGTGCTGTTTTTGCCGCAGCTTGCGGGCGTCGCGATCACGGCGCTCCTTCATCTTTGGAAGGGGAATATGCTGGTGAGCGTCGTCGGAGGCACGGCCTGCTGTATGATCCTGATGCGGCTGCTGTAAGGGCAACACAGCCCGCGCACAATCCCCCGCCTCGCTGACCCAACGCCCCTGCCCCGGCAAACGTTTTCGGAGCGCGGGCGAGGGGAGCACAGGAAGGGACGGTGGGCGCGGAATGGATCGAAACAATGGGCGCGAGGGTGCGGCGGGGAGGTTTTCCACAGAGTGAGGATTCGCCGCTGACCCAACGCCCCTGCCCCGGCAAACGTTTTCGGAGCGCGGGCGAGGGGAGCACAGGAAGGGACGGTGAGGCGCGGAATGAGATCGAAACAATGGGCGCGAGGGTGCGGCGGGGAGGTTTTCCACAGAGTGAGGATTTGCCGCAGACCCAATGCCCCTGCCCCAAGGCAAAAGTTTTTGGGGTGCAGGGGCTTTTTTGTAGAAGCCTCTTGCGCGTAATCCCCGCCGCACAACCGCAGCCCGCGCACAATCCCCCGCCCCGCTGACCCAAGCCTATATCTCCCGGGACAAAAGTTTTTGGGGGTGCAGGGGGCTTTTTACAAAAAGCCCCTTGCGCGTCCCTGCGTCCCCCGCGCAACGGGAAGAGCAAAGAAAATGCAGGGAGGCTTTGTGCAAGCCTCCCTGCGGTTCCTTCAATGCCCGTCAGATCGGGGAAAGGATAAAGTGATATTCGAATGAACACTCAGACAGGCGATGGCGCTTGTCGAGAGAGGGTCCGCAGGAATTGGAGCCAATGCCGCTGCTGCGGTAATCGATGGAGAGGAAGGTCCTCTCGTCGGGGATCAGATCGCAGTCGTGCCCGGTGAGAGTAAGGCTGTGCGCCGAATAATGGAGTGCCTTCAGCTCAAGGGACGGCTCCGCCTCAAGGCGCAGCCCGCGGCCGGTGGGACAGGTCAGCTCCGCGAAGCCGACACCGTAGCGGTTGCCGGAATCCTGCGGGCGGATCGGATGCTCGTAGCTGTCGGTGACGGTGGTGTCGAAGAGCCCCATACGAGCCGCGAGGCGCTTGTCGGAATAGGAATCGCCGGGGCCGTAGCCGAAATAGCGCAGCCGCTCGAAGCCGGGCTTCAGAACCAGATCAAGCCCGAAGCGGGGAAGCGCGGGAAGTCCCTGCGCGACGGAGGCCGATACGTCGACTGAGAGCCTGCCGTCGGTGGAGACGGTGTAGACGGTCAGAAGCTCGATCGCAGGACGGAGACATTCGGCAGCCAGAACAGTCTCAACGGTGACGGTGACGGCATCCTTCTCCGTGCGGCAGTCGGCGCGGCGGCAGCGGGAGATCAGGCGATCAAAGCCGAACTCCCTCCATCCTCCGTCGATATTGCGGTCGTTGTCGATCGGCGCGCGCCAGACCGTGAAGGCGGCGGGACAGTCAAGAAGCTCCCCGCCCTCGCCGTGAATCGAGCAGAGCCGCCCGCGGCGGAGATCAAAGCCGTAGGAGATCTCCCCGACCGAGATCGTCAGAAGCTCCCCGGCGCGCGCGGTGCGGATCGGGAAGAGGGGGCGGCTGACGGAAGCCCGATAGGGGGAGGGATTGAGACAGAGCTGACGGAAGCCGGCGTCGCTGCCCATTGCCGCCCAGGGGGAATCTTCTCTGCGGATCAGACGGAAGGTCAGATAGGCGGCACCGTCCGCATAATCCTTCTCCGTGAGCGCAATCGGGAAGGTGACCGTCTCCCAGGGGTTTGCCTTGACCTCAACCGTGCCCTCCCTGACGGGGAGGCCGTTGACCTCAAGGACCCAGCCGACGAGAAAATCCTCCGACAGCTCGCGGAAGAAGCGGCGGCTCGTGACCGAGAACAGCCCCTTGGCGGGATCGACGGCGGTGAACTCCGCCGGCATCAGTGCCTGCTTCAGCTCCCAAAGCCCGCTGCTCTCGCGGCGGTCGGGATAGACCAGCCCGTCGACGCAGAAATTGCCGTCGCTCGGCTCGTCGTTGAAATCGCCGCCGTAGGTATAGCGGATCCTGCCGTCGGGAAGCGGAAGGGCGACGGAATGATCGCACCACTCCCAGACGCAGCCCCCGAAGAGGCTGTCATGGCGATAGAAGGCGTCCCAATAGCTGCCGAGATCGCCGGGGCCGTTGCCCATTGCGTGGCTGTATTCGCAGAGGAAGAGGGGCTGGGGCATATCGGGATTTTCGGCGTAGAAGCGCTCGCACTCCTCCACCGTCGGATACATCAGGCTCTGGATATCGGTATAATCGCAGTAGCCCTGCTTCCGCTCGGCGGGATCTTCGCTGTGGAGCTTGGGCTGCGTGCGTCTTGTGCCGTCCTCGCTGTGGACAAGGCGGGAGGGATCGCGTCGCTTGAAATATTCGCTCATCAGGCGGTGATTCCGTCCGACGCCGCTTTCGTTGCCGACCGACCAGAAGATGACGGAGGGATGATTCTTGTCGCGCTCCAGCAGCCGCTCGGCGCGGTCGAGATAGGAGGCCTCCCATGCGGGGGAATCGGTCAGCTCATCCCAGTTCCCGCAGTCCTGCATTCCGTGGGTCTCGATATCGGCCTCGTCGCAGAGATACAGCCCCAGCAGATCGCAGAGACCGGGGAAGCGGGGATCGTTCGGATAATGGGAGGTGCGGACCATATTGATATTGTTCCGCTTCATGATCAGCAGATCGCGGAGCATATCCTCATAGCTGACGGCGTAGCCGCGGGTGGGATGGCTGTCGTGGCGGTTCACGCCCTTGGCCTTGAATTTCCTGCCGTTGAGGAGCAGGGTCTTGTTCCGCACCGTAAGGCTTCGGAAGCCGACTGAGAAGCGCAGCACCTCTTCCCCCGCATACAGATAGAGGGTATAGAGCGCCGGCGACTCGTCGTTCCAGAGGGTGACGGAGGAGAGGCCGACGGTATTGCGATCGGTGAAGGGACCCTCGCTGACGAGGGTGCCGTCGGGGGCCAGGAGGCGATGGGAGACGGGAAGTCCCTCCGGCTTCTCCAGGGTGACGGAGAGAACCCCGCCGAGCTCCTTCGGTTCTGCCTGAAGGAACACGTCGCGGATATGCTCGCGGTCGCGGAAGAGCAGGTACACATCGCGGAAGATGCCCGACAGCCGCCACATATCCTGATCCTCGAGATAGGAGCCGTCGCACCACTTGGTGACGAGCATGGAGAGGGTGTTGACCCCCTCGGAGACAAGCTCCGTGATCTCGATCTCGCTTGTGCCGTGGCTGACCTGGCTGTAGGCGGCGAAGCTGCCGTTGATCCAGAGATAGAAGGCGGAGGCGACGCCCTCCGTCACGAGATAGAGGCGTTTTCCCGCCGTCTGCTCCGCCGTCAGGGTAAACTGCCGCCGATACAGGCCGCAGGGGACATCGTCGGGCAGGAAGGGGGGATCGCAGGGGAGGTTGTAGCCGATATTCTTATAATGGGGCACATCGTACTTCATGCCGTTCTGAAGCTGCCAGCAGCCCGGCACGTCGATGGTCTCGTTCAGCGAGGAGAACTCCTCCGCAAGTCCGGTGATCGCGTCGGCGGAGGGCAGCCATTTGAAGTCCCACTTTCCCGCCAGGGAGCGGAAGAACGGGGAGCATTCCCTGCCGCTGCCCGCCGTTGTGATATCGCGGTCGGCGCTTTGCTCATCCCGATAGGGGATGAAATAGGCTCTCGGCTTCTCGCAGCCGATATGGAGCACCTCATGTGAACGATAATATTCCTTATTGAAGTCCATAGATGCAGTAGGGACATGAGTCCCGGATCCTTTCTTCCGTTTAATATCAGCGCCATCAGGCGCGGGGATCGATTGGGCGCCGGGCGCAGCCCCTCGTCAGCGGGAGGAGGGGCGCGTCCGGGGGCGCCTGTGCCGTCCCGTCATACAAGATTCGGGTAGTGCGGGCAGGAGGAGGGATATCGGCAGAGGAACTCCTGCTCCGGCGCCGCCCACCGGACGGCGTTGATCAGGATCTTCTGCACGTTTTCGTCATAATAGCTGCGGCAATATTCATGGCCGGGCTGGAAATAGAAGGCCTTGCCCAGGCCGCGCAGGAAGCAGCATCCGCTGCGGAAGACATTGCCATGCTCAAACCACGACAAAAAGACCGTCGCATCGGGCTGTGGGATCATGAACGGCTCGCCGTACATCTCCTCCTTCGGCAGGACAAAATGCTCCGGCAGGCCCTTTGCGATGGGATGGGAGGGCATGATATTCCACACGATCTCCTGCTGCTCATCGCCCCACAGAAGGTTTCCCGACGTTCCCACGATATACCGGAATGGCTTGGACATATGCGCGGAATGGAGCGCTACAAAGCCCATGCCGTAGTTGAACACCCGATCCCGCACTGCGGCCGCCAGCGTATCGCTGACCTCCTCATGCGCCATGTGTCCCCACCACACCAGCACGTCTGTCTTTTCCAGCAGCGCCTGCGGCAGTCCCTGCTCCGGATCGTCCAGCGTCGCAAGCGTGACCTCATATCCCGCTTCCGAAAGGAAGTGTCCTACGCAGCCGTGAATTCCGTCGGGATAGATCTCACGCACCGCCGGCTCTCCCTTTTCATGCCGGAATTCGTTCCATACCGTGACACGTATCTTTCTTTCCATCTTGTATTCACCTCATTTTCGCGACAAAGTAAAGGGTTTTCCAAACTATAATGTAGCATATTTTTCCCCGAAAATCAAGAACTTCCGTGAATCTAAACATAAAATTACTACATTTCTCACACAATATCACTAATCGCTTTCTGCCGCATTGAGGAAGGACGCGGGGGAACGCTGCAGGAGGCTTTGCCTCCTGCCCCCCAAACCCCTTGGCATGGGGGAAGGGGCATGGGTCGGCGGGACGGGATACGGTGCGGCGGGATGCGATCGTGCGGCGCAAAATTCTCCCCGCCGCCGTCCCCACATACCGACAAGCCCCTTCAAACATATCTATCGTTCGGGAGGGCATTATGTTCGCATTTCTCATCCGTTTTCTGGTCGGATTTCTGGTCGGCCTCTTCTTCTGCGCTGCGCTGTTCGGCATCTTTTTGGCTCTTCTTTTCCTCTGACGCGCGGGGAGGGGAGCAGACGCCGGAATACGCGCAGGGGCTTTTTGGAAAACGCCCCTCTCCCCCGGAACTTTTGAGGGGGCTGACGGTCTGCGGCGCGGGGAACGCTACCTCCGAAAACCCCGGAAGGAAGGCACGGGTCGGCGGCGCTTATTTTGAGAGATGTCGTTATAAAGCGCAATCTCTGCGCTCACCGCAAGGGGCGGGACATTGTATTACCGTTTTTCCCGTCGCGAGGGAAGCCCCTCTTTCGGTCAAAACAGCGGGAATTTGGCAAATTCGACTGAAAACTTTATTTTGATTGCCTGAAATTCATAAGAAAATCAGCGCAATTCCCTATTGCAATTTTCACCTAAATGATATATAATATTAATAGCAAAGGAGGCAGGAAATGAAACGTCAGACGCTTCAAAAAACCATCATCCTCGACGCGCTGAAGAAGCTCGGCAACCATCCTACCCCCGCCATGGTCTACGAGGAGATCCATCCGAAGTATCCGACCATCAGCCAGGCCACCGTATTCCGGGTTCTGGCGGGCGAATGCGAGGAAGGGACGGTCCAGCGGGTCTACGCGCCCGGCACGACTGCGAGATACGAATACGGAAACCGCCCGCACTGGCACATCTGCTGCCGGGGCTGCGGCAGGATTGCCGATGTATCCCTTGCCCTGTCGGAGAATCCCCTCCGGCTCATGCAATGCGACGAGGACTACACCGTCGAGAAATACTACATTGAATTTGTCGGTCTCTGCCCCGCCTGTCGGGAAAAGGCCGATGAAGATAAAGAAAACAATAATGAAAAGTGAGGTACTTGATATGAAATTTGTATGCACTGTTTGCGGTTACGTTTATGAAGGCGACGCCGCCCCCGAGAAATGTCCTGTTTGTAAGGCTCCCGCCTCCAAGTTCAACGTGATGGGCGAGGGAATGAGCTGGGCTGCCGAGCATGTCGTCGGCGTGGCGCAGGGCGTTTCGGAGGACATCCTTGCCGATCTGCGCGCCAACTACGAGGGCGAGTGCAAGGAAGTCGGTATGTATCTGGCGATGGCTCGCGTTGCGCACCGCGAGGGCTATCCCGAGATCGGTCTCTACTGGGAGAAGGCTGCGCTTGAGGAGGCGGAGCATGCTGCCAAGTTTGCCGAGCTGCTCGGTGAGGTCGTGACCGATTCCACCAAGAAGAACCTGGAGATGAGAGTCGAGGCCGAGAACGGCGCGACCGCCGGCAAGACCGATCTGGCCAAGCGTGCCAAGGCTGCCAATCTCGACGCTATCCATGACACCGTTCATGAGATGGCCCGCGACGAGGCCCGCCATGGCAAAGCCTTCGCCGGCCTGCTCAAGAGATACTTCGGTTGATTCCGTTGTCTTTGCGGTAAAGGAGGATCGGTTTTGGAGTACTTACCGAACGAGGAAATCTGCCATTGCAAGCACGTTACGCTTGCCGATATCGACAAGGCGCTTCATGCCCACACCAAATTTGAGGATGTGGAGGAGGAGTTCCGTCAGGTTCAGCTCCTGACAAACTGCTCCACCGGCTGCGGCGGCTGCCACAATAAGATCATGGAGATCATCTCCTCGATCATCAGCGGCTGATCCGGCAGATCGATCTGATTTACAGCGGACACCTTCCGAACGGAAGGTGTCCTTTTTTATGCCCCGGCGGCGCGGGGAGACGCGGGGGGCTTCCCAAAAAAAGCCCCCTGCACCCCCCAAAACTTTTGTCTTGGGGGGAAATGGGTTTGGGTCTGCGGCGCGGGAGACTGTGCCGCGAACGGCGATTGCGGGGCGGCGGCTTGGGCGGACACCCGGAAAACTTCTTTTGTACTGTAGGGAATGCGGCTTGGGCGGACGCGGGGCGGCGGCTACGAGGCAGGGTCTTTAAGTAAAAATCCCCCTCCCCGATATAAGCTTTCGGGGAGGGGGCATAAGGTTTATGGCGCGAGCTTGTGATCAGCCCTGCTCCGAGGAGGCGAGGGCGGCGCCGATCAGGCCGAGGAAGAGGGGATGGGGCTTATTGGGACGGCTTTTGAATTCGGGATGGAACTGCACGCCGACGAAGAAGCGGCAGTCGGCAAGCTCGACGGTTTCGACGATATACTCGTCGGGAGAGGTGCCGCTGATGACCAGGCCCTTGTCGATCAGCTCGGCGCGGAACTCGTTATTGAATTCATAGCGGTGGCGGTGGCGCTCGAAGATATGCTCCGAGCGGTAGCAGTCATAGAGGCGGGTGCCGGTCTTGACCTTGCAGGGATATGCGCCGAGGCGGAGCGTGCCCCCCTTATTGATGCTGTCGCTCTGGTCGGGGAGGAAGTCGATGACCTTATGCTCCGACCGGGGATTGAACTCGCCGGAATCGGCGTCGGCGTAGCCGCAGACATGGCGGGCGAACTCGATGACGGCGATCTGCATACCGAGGCAGATGCCGAGATAGGGGAGATCATGCTCCCTGGCATAGCCGGCGGCGACGATCATGCCCTCGATCCCGCGGCTTCCGAAGCCGCCCGGCAGAATGATCCCGTCGCAGGGGCCGAGGATCTCCCCGACGTTGTCCTCCGTCAGCGTCTCGCTGTCGATCCAGTTGATCTTCACATGGGTGCCATGCTCATATCCGGCGTGACGGAGCGCCTCCGCGACCGAGAGATAGGCGTCGTGGAGCTGGACGTACTTGCCGACCAGCCCGATGGTGACGGTCTTGGGGCGGTTGTGGATCTTATCGAGCATCCCGTTCCAGTCCCGCAGATCGGGCTCCGGCGCATCGATGCCAAGCTCCCGGCAGACGACGGAGGAGAAGCGGCTCTTTTCCAGCATGATCGGGGCTTCGTAAAGCACCGGCAGCGTGATGTTCTCGATGACACAGTCGGGCTTGACGTTGCAGAACATCGAGATCTTGCGGAAGATCGATTCCTCAAGCGGCTCGTCGCAGCGGAGGATGATGATGTCGGGAATGATGCCCATGCCCTGAAGCTCCTTGACGGAGTGCTGGGTGGGCTTGGATTTATGCTCGTCGGAGCCGCGGAGGAAGGGGACGAGGGTCACATGGATAAAGAGCGAGTTCTCGCGCCCCACCTCCAGCGAGATCTGACGGACCGCTTCGATGAAGGGCTGGGATTCAATGTCCCCGATCGTGCCGCCGATCTCGGTGATGACGACGTCGGCCTCCGACTTTTTCCCTACGTTGTAGACAAATTCCTTGATCTCGTTCGTGACGTGGGGGATCACCTGGACGGTAGAGCCGAGGAATTCCCCCCTGCGCTCCTTGTTTAAAACGTTCCAATAGATCTTGCCGGTGGTCAGGTTGGAGTATTTGTTGAGGTCCTCGTCAATGAAGCGCTCGTAGTGCCCGAGATCGAGATCGGTCTCGGCGCCGTCCTCCGTGACATAGACCTCCCCGTGCTGGTAGGGGCTCATCGTGCCGGGGTCGACGTTGATGTAGGGGTCGAGCTTCTGGGAGGCGACCCGGAGGCCGCGGCACTTGAGAAGACGCCCGAGCGAGGCGGCGGTGATGCCCTTCCCCAACCCGGAGACAACGCCTCCCGTGACGAAAATATACTTGGTTTCCTGCGTTTTCATGTCTGATTCCTGCGGCGGAAGAGGAGCGCTCCTCAGCCTTCCTTTACTGATGATTCCGACTGCCGTCGGGCGGGACAAGAGCGGGCGCTTTGCGGATGCGGGAACGCAAGGCGCGGATAGAACGGGATGCGGGAGTGCGCAGCTGATCCCCGCCGGCAGGCGCAGCCCCGCCTGCGGTATTCACAGCAATGCGCCCCGACGGGGGGCGCAAAAAGAAAACGCCGCCGTGAAGAGATAACTTCCCCTTTCCGACGAACGTCATTGTTCATAGAAAATTATAGTACAGATCGCCGCGTTTGTCAAGTTGTTTTTGTAATTTTCTGTCGGCGGCGGGCGCGCGCATCAAAGCCGTTCGCCGCGCGTCCGCCCAAGCCGCCGCCCCGCAATCGCCGTTCGCGGTACAATCTCCCGCGCCGCAGACCCATGCCTGTATCCCCAAGACAAAAGTTTTGGGGGGTGCAGGGGGGCTTTTTTGGGGAAGCCCCCCTGCGTCGTCTCCCCCGCTGCGCGCCAGCCCGCGGGCGAGCGAGTCAGAGGAGGAGCAGGATCTGATCGAGTTTGCTCATCGCTTCGTCTTTTTGTTCGGAGGCGGAGATGGTCTCGATCAGCAGCCGGAGCGCACGAAGGCGGTCGGAGGTTTTTTCCTCCGGGGAGAAGGCGATGGCGGCCATCTCACGGATGACAAAATCGGGGTCGGGCGAGTTGTTCGACTTCTGCAAGGGAAGCCCTCCTTTCGGGGACAGGTCGTCCCGATCCCATGATACAGGAAGAAAGGGGATTTGTCGTCCCCGATATTTCCCGGAAAGATCCCGTGAGTTTCCCGCGGGGAGCGGGAACGCACGACGGGAGAACAAAAAAACCGCCGCAGCGGCTGAAAGGCAGACGATGTGGGGAAGGCGAGGAGGGGCAGTCAAAATGTGGGATCGACGAGCGGGAGCGGCTGAACGGGCAGAGGCGGCGGAAAGGCGAGAGGCGGGCGCGTCGTTTCCCCCGCCGCGTGTCCGCCCAAGCCGCCGCCCCGCAATCGCCGTTCGCGGTACAATCTCCCGCGCCGCAGACCCATGCCTGTATCCCCAAGACAAAAGTTTTGGGGGGTGCAGGGGGGCTTTTTTGGGGAAGCCCCCCTGCGTCGTCTCCCCTATGTTGTCCTCTCCCGCAGGGCTTCCTCCTGCGCAAGATAGCGCTCGGCCTGCGCCGAGAAGAGGGCGCAATACTGCTTGCCGGCACGCATCAGGTCGGCGTGCGTACCGGTCTCGACGACGCGGCCGTTTTCCAGGACGACGATCTGATCGGCGGTGGTGGCGCTGGAGAGGCGATGAGAGACAAAGATGGTAGTGCGGTCTTTGCGAAGCTCGTCGAACTGACGATAGATCTCCTGCTCCGCGATGGCGTCGAGGGAGGCGGTCGGCTCGTCGAGAATCAATACGTCGGTGTCGCTGTAAAAGGCGCGGGCGATCGAGAGCTTCTGCCATTGCCCGATCGAGGGCTCAATGCCGTCGGGCTCGAAATAACGCATCAGAGGGGTGTCGTAGCCGTGCGGCAGCGCGGAGATGAAGGCGGCGGAATTGCTCTGCTCGGCGGCGCGGAGGATGTTCTCTTCGGAAAAGGGGCGGCTGATCTGCCCGAACAGAATGTTCTCACGCACCGAGACGGCGTATTTCCCGAAGTCCTGGAAGATGATGCCGAAGGCGGCGTACAGATCACTGACATCATATTCGCGGATATCATGCCCGTCAAGAAGGATGACGCCATCGGTGGGATCGTAGAGGCGGGTCAGAAGCTTGATGAGGGTGGTCTTGCCGGCGCCGTTGAGCCCCACCAGAACAACGGTGCTGCCGGCGCGGAAGGTCAGGTTGACATGGCTGATCACATCACGATCGGTGCCGGGATAACGGAAGGATACATCGCGGAAGACAAACTCGTGCGCGATGTGGCGGACAAGCCGGCGGGGCTGAGGCAGGGAGGGAACGATCTGCTTCTCCTCGTTCATGAAGGTGATCATGTTGTCGATGAAGAGCGTCCCCTCGTAGATGGTGGCGGTGGTGGTGATCAGCGTGCTGATGCCGGTCGCGATGCTGGTGAGCGCGCCGGTGTAGAGGGAATAATCACCGACACGATATTCGCCGTTCACCACGCCCTTGGCGATGACGATAAAGAGGAGGCAGTTGACGGCGGTGGAGATCAGGGCGATCCCGATCTGCCAGCCTCCCTCCGCAAGAAAGAGCTTCTTCAGCCCCGCAAAATAGCGGCGGAAGACCTCGGAGTAGCGGCGGATAAAGGTGTCGGACAGACCGAACATACGCACCTCTTTGACCATGTCCTTGTTGGTCATCAGACCGGAATAGTAGCTCATCTGCCGGCGGTCCTTCGAGCGGTGACGCATATAGAGAAAATTCTTTTTGCGATAGACGAAGCTGATGACGGCGGAGGGGACGCTGAGGGCGGCGATGAGAAGGGGCGCGGCGGGGCTGACCGCCGAGAGGATCACAATGAAGGAGATCATGCTGATGACGGCGCTGATGATCGAGAAGGAGGAGCGGAGAATCTGGATCGGCCGATGCCCCGCCTCGCGGGAGGCGTTTTCCAGCTTCTCATAGAATTCGGGACGGTCATAGTCGGCAAGATCGATCTCCTTGGCTTTGTTCATGATCTTGACGGTGACGTGATTGACGACAAGCTCCCCTGCTATGTTGGTGAGGATCGTGCTGATGTGCGAGACCAGACGGTTGAGAAATAAATAGCCGAAATAGAGGAGCAGCAGCGTCATGATGCCGGAAAAGAGAACCTCCCCGCCCGCCGCCCCGATCGTGTAGGCTTCGGCAAGGGCGTTCAATATCTCCGCAGAGACGGTGGCGCCGACAATCGGCATGACCCCGTTGAAAACCGCCATGAAAAGCATGACGAAAAGGATCCAGGGGCGGGTCTCCCAGACCAGACGGAAAATGTAGAACAGGCGGCCGAAAAATCGGCTCACGGTGCGGAGCAGATAGCGCGGCAGCTCACGCGGAGTCTTCGGCCTCGGTTCTCTGTTTTTGGCGGTTGCTTCGTCGGGGGGCGGCCCCATCATCGGTTTTCCGGGTCCCATAGGCTGTTCCTTTCTGCGGAAAAATGTTTGATTTCTAACTATCTATTATACTACCGATGACGGCGTTTTGCAAGGGGGATGCGGAAATTTTCAGCAAACCGTCACTTTCTTTTGGGATCCCCCAAGACTAAAGTTTTTGGGGAATGAGCGTCCCCCGCCCGGCGGAACGGTCAGAATGAGCGGCTCGACGAGCGGGAGCGGATGAATGGGGCAGAGGCGGCGGGAAAGGCGAGAGGCGGGCGGGAAATTTGGTGCTTTTCCGTAAAGACGGGAGGGGCGGGTTTTCATCTGTTGACGGAGCTGACGAAATTCGTAAACGAAGAGGAAAGGAGGGCGCGGTCTCTTGAAAAAAAACGGGAAGCATGATATAATATTTTATTATGATAAAGCAGCACGGCGAAAGCGATGCGCGGGGCGGAAGCCCGGAGGAGAAACCGATGAGCGGACTGGACGAAGCAAGAAAAGAGATCAACCGGATCGATCGGGAGATGGCGGAATTGTTTGCAGAGCGGATGGAGGCCGCCTCCCGGATCGCGGCGTATAAAAGGCAGCACGGGCTGCCGGTGACCGACCCGGAGCGGGAGCGGGAGGTGATCGCCCGGAACGCGGAACGGATCGGAGATCCGGTGCTGAGGGAATACTACGTCAGCTATCTCAACGACATGATGCGGGTGTCAAGAGCCTATCAGACCCGCCTGCTCGACGGGATGAAGATCGCATACAGCGGGACGGAGGGCGCGTTTGCCCATATCGCCGCAGGCAAGATCTTCTCATACGGGCAGAGGATCCCTTACGGCAGCTTCCGGGATGCGTATCGGGCGGTGGCGGAGGGAGAGTGCGACTGCGCGGTGCTGCCCCTTGAAAACAGCTACGCGGGAGAGGTCGGACAGGTGACCGATCTGCTCTTCTCCGGCACGCTCTATATCAACGGAGTGTATGACCTGCCGGTGGAGCATGACCTGGTCGGACTGCCGGGCGCGGCGCTGACGCAGATCAGAACGGTGGTCAGCCATCCCCAGGCGCTGAGCCAATGCGCGGAATATATAAGGCGCCGCGGCTTCGGTCAGCTCCAATACGAAAATACCGCCATGGCCGCCGAGTATATCGCCAAGAAAAAGGATCCCTCCCTCGCCGCCATCTGCAGCAGGGAGTGCGCCGAGATCTTCGGCCTTACCGTCCTTGAGGCCAAGATCAACGAGAGCCGCAGCAATACCACACGCTTCGGGGTCTTTACCAGAGCCAAGTGCCGCATCACCGATAACGCAGACGATCCCAATCGCCGCTTTATCCTCATGTTCACCGTCCGCAATCAGGCGGGCTCGCTGGCGGAGGCCATCAATATCATCGGACGCCACGGCTATAATATGACCACCCTCCGCAGCCGCCCGATGAAGGAGCTGATGTGGAACTATTATTTCTACATCGAGTGCGAGGGCGTGCCGGACCGGGAGAGCGGCGACGCGATGCTGGAGGAGCTGTCCTGCTGCTGCGACCGGCTGAAGCTCGCCGGGGCGTACCGCCCCGTCCCGCAGGGCTGAAAAGCGGCGCCCGCCCATATCACAACCGTCCGATCAAGGAGGAATCGCCATGACTACGCTGACTGTCCGGCTGGGAAGCCGGAGCTATGAAATCCATGTCGGAGAAGGCCTGCTTGCCCGCGCGGCAGCGCTCTTCGACCTCGACCGCCGCGTGCTGATCGTCACGGACAGCGGCGTCCCCGCCGCCTACGCAGAGACGCTGGCCGCCCGGTGCCGGGAGCCGAAAATCGTCACGATCGGGCAGGGGGAGGGCGTCAAGACCCCGGAGAGCTTCACCCTGCTCTGCCGCGCCATGCTTGAGGGGGGCTTTACGAGAGCCGACTGCGTTTGCGCGGTGGGAGGAGGCGTCGTCGGGGATCTGGCGGGCTTTGCCGCCGCGTCCTATATGCGGGGAATCGATTTCTATAATATCCCCACCACCGTGCTGTCCGCCGTCGATTCCTCGGTGGGCGGCAAGACGGGGGTCAACCTCGACGGGATCAAGAATATCGTCGGTGCGTTCAAGCAGCCGAAGGGCGTGCTGATCGATCCCGCCCTCACCAAAACGCTCCCGCCGCGGCAGGTGAGCAACGGGCTGGCGGAGGCGCTGAAGATGGCGCTGACCTTCGATGAGGCGCTCTTTTCGCTCTTCGAGCGGGAGAATCCGGCCGCCTGCCTGGAGGAGATCATCGTCCGCGCCCTGAAGCTCAAGAGCGCCGTCGTCGAGCAG
>CALWTY010000026.1 GCA_944384585.1 uncultured Clostridia bacterium
CGGAGCGGGCAAATCCATTCTGATGGACTCCAACAATCTGAGTCTCGGCGCCAAGCCCTCAAAGGATCTGATACGGAGCGGAGAGAGCAAGGCGACGGTCTCCGCACTTTTCACCGAGATCGAAAGACCGCTTGAGCGGGCAAGGGAGCTGGAAATCTCCCCCGACGAGGACGGATGTCTCTATATCACGCGGGAGATCGGCGCTGACGGAAAGAGCAAGACGAAGCTCAACGGCAGGACGATCCCGGTCTCGCTGCAAAAGGAGCTTGCCGCATATCTGATCAGCATCCACGGACAGAATGATAACCGTATTCTGATGTCCCCCGCCGCCCACTTGTCCTATCTCGACAGCTATGCGGGCAACGAGGCGCTTCTTTCGGAATACGGGCAGTGTTATGCGAGAATGACGGAATGCAGAAGAAAAATCGCCGAGCTGAGTCGGGATGAACGGGAAAAGGCGAGGCTGACGGAGCTGCTGAAATATCAGGTTTCCGACATCGACGCCGCCAGACTCCGGCCGAACGAGGAGCAGGAGCTGGAGAGTCGGCGCGACCGTGTCAGAAACGCCGAAAAGATCATGAAGCAGACACGGCTGATTACCCGCGCCCTCTATCGGAACGATCGCTCCCTTCCCGCCTATGAGCTGATCAAAAAGGCGATCGCCGCGATGGAGGGGATCAGCGAGTATATTCCGAACGCGGAGGAGTACATTGCCAGGCTCAGCGATATCACCTATGTTCTGGAGGATATCGGGCTGACTGTGGAGGATCTTTCGGATGCGGAATACGAGAACCCCGATAAGGAGCTGGACAAGATCGAGTCAAGGCTGGAGCTGATCAATAAGCTGGAGCGGAAATACGGACCGACGGTGGAGGAGGTGCTGGCCTTTCGGGAGCGTGCGGCGGAGGAGCTGTCTGAAATGGAGCAGTCCGACGTGCGGCTGGAGGAGCTGACTACCGAACTTGTCGAGCATGAACGGATGTCCGGCGCGCTGGCACAGCGTCTCTCAGAGGCGCGCAAGGCGGCGGCCAAAGCTTTGGAGAAGCGGGTAATTGAGGAGCTTGGGTATCTGGAAATGCCGAAGGTGTGCTTCAAGGTTGAGATCAGAAGGGCGCTTCAGCCCGACGGGAAGGCGCGCTTTACCGCGACGGGCTTTGACGATGTGGAATTTTATCTTTCCGCCAATCCGGGTGAACCGCTGAAGCCCCTTGCGCGGATCGCGTCGGGCGGGGAGCTGTCCCGCATCATGCTGGCGCTGAAAAGCGTCAACGCCTCCGACGCGGCGGGGGAGACGCTGATCTTCGATGAGATCGACACCGGTGTTTCGGGAAAGACCTCCCAGAAGATCGGAATGCGTCTGCGGGCGCTGGCTGCCGGGAATCAGGTGATCTGCGTCACTCATTCCGCTCAGATTGCGGCGGAGGCGCATCACCAGTACCTGATCAGAAAAGGGGAAAAGGACGGCAGGGTGGAAACCTCCGTCACCGAGCTGGATCGGAGCGGACGGGTCCGCGAAATCGCCAGGATCATGGGGGGCGTCAATATCACCGATAAGCTTCTCGATTCGGCGGAAGAGATGCTCGATACCGCCGACAACGGCTGAACAGCAGTTCAACATATCAATATTTAGTTTACCTAAAGGAGAAATACGATGACAATCTACGATGAGCTTGTTGCCAGAGGACTGATCGCACAGGTGACAAACGAGGACGAAATCAAGGAGATGATCAACAACGGCAAGGCGGTCTTCTATATCGGCTTCGATCCCACCGCCGACAGCCTTCATGTCGGTCACTTTATGGCGCTTTGCCTGATGAAGCGTCTGCAGATGGCAGGCAACCGTCCGATCGCGCTGATCGGCGGAGGTACGGGCTATATCGGCGATCCCAGCGGACGGACCGATATGCGTTCGATGATGACGCCCGACACGATCCGACATAACTGCGACTGCTTCAAGAAGCAGATGAGCCGCTTTATCGAATTCGGAGAGGGAAAGGCGATGATGGTCAATAACGCCGACTGGCTGCTGAAGCTCAACTATATCGAAATGCTCCGGGATGTCGGCGCTTGCTTCTCGGTCAACAATATGCTCCGTGCCAAATGCTATGAACAGCGGATGGAAAAGGGGCTGTCCTTCCTTGAATTCAATTACATGATCATGCAGTCCTACGACTTTTACCATCTCTACAAGGAATACGGCTGCAATATGCAGTTCGGCGGAGACGATCAGTGGTCGAATATGCTCGGCGGCACCGAGCTGATCCGCAGAAAGCTCGGAAAGGATGCCTATGCGATGACCATTACCCTCCTGCTCAATTCCGAGGGGAAGAAAATGGGCAAAACGGCCTCCGGCGCGGTCTGGCTCGATCCCAATAAGACCAGCCCCTACGACTTCTTCCAATATTGGAGAAACGTCGGAGACGACGACGTTCTCAAGTGCATCAGAATGCTGACCTTCCTGCCGCTTGAGCAGATCAACGAGATGGACGGCTGGGAAGGCGCGCAACTCAACCGCGCCAAGGAAATTCTCGCCTATGAGCTGACCAAGCTGGTTCACGGAGAAGAGGAGGCGGAAAAGGCGCTTGAAACCTCCCGTCAGGTTTTCTCGCAGGGCGTGATTTCGGATCATATGCCCACCACGGTCCTGACCTCCGCCGATTTTACCGACGGGAGGATTGCCGTGTCCGATATGCTGGTCAAGAGCGGACTCGCGCCCTCGAAGGGGGAGGCAAAGCGCTTGATCCTGCAGGGCGGTATTCTGGTAGGGGACAACAAGATCTCCGATTTTGCCGCTTCGGTGGAGCTTTCCGCTTTTGAGGAGGACGTGATCGTCAGGAAGGGTAAGAAGGTATATCATCGGTTCGTTTTCGACAGGAAATGAGCTTCCCCTCTCCGGGTCGGTCATCTGCCGCCGCGGCAGCATATGATGGTTAACGGGCGTTTTGCCGGGGGGCGCCTCCCGCGCATTCCGGCAGCCCCGTTTTCGGAAAGAAGCCAATGTCGAAAGGATGAATGGATATGTATTACAACAATCGGGAGATTGAGGCGTTTCTTGCCGCCGGGCCGTCGCCGTATCGGATGAATTATCCGCTCTCCAAAGCCTCGACCTTCCGTATCGGAGGCAACGCCGCCTTCGCCGTCTCTCCGCAGACCGAGGAGGAGCTGGCGTCGCTGCTCGATTATTGCCGCAGGGAGAAGCTCTATCATGCGGTGATCGGAAACGGTTCAAACGTCCTCTTTGACGACGAGGGCTTCGACGGAATGATCATCCTGACCTCCGCACTGAACAGGATCGCGGCGGAGGGGGAGCTTCTCATGGCAGGCTGCGGCGTCCCTTTGACGAAGCTGGCGGCGGAAGCCGAGAAAAACGGTCTCGGGGGGCTTGAATTTGCCTACGGGATCCCCGGCACGCTCGGCGGCGCGGTATATATGAATGCGGGCGCTTACGGCGGGGAGATGTGCTGCGTGATCCGGCAGGTCGGGTGGTATGATCCTGAATCGGGAGTGCAGGGCGTCTTTGAGAATCGTGACTGCGCCTTCGGCTATCGCGACAGTGTCTTTCAGCACAGGGACCTGATCGTTCTGTGGGCCTCGCTTTCTCTTCAGAGACGGGAGCGGAGTCTGATCCGTGCCGATATGAACGATTATATGAGCCGCCGCCGCGAGAAGCAGCCTCTGGAATTCCCAAGTGCCGGCAGCACCTTCAAGCGCTTCCCGGGCTACTTCACCGGCAAGCTGATCGAGGAGGCGGGACTGAAGGGCTTTACCGTCGGAGGCGCACAGGTTTCGGAGAAGCACGCGGGCTTTGTCATCAACCGCGGAAATGCAACCGCCTCCGACGTAAAGAGGCTGATTGAGGCGGTCAAGGACAGGATCTACCGGCAAAACGGGATTCGTATCGAATGCGAGGTGCGGTTTATCCCCTCCGTCGGCGGGAGCGCAGAGTCAGAACCGAAGGCTTCCTCCGACCGGGCGGCGGAAAGCCTGCAATAAGGATTCCAAAGGAAGCAAACAGCAACAAACCCAACGGAAGTGTGATCAGCGTGAAAGGCGGAAGCAGTTATGGAATTTATCGTGGTGACTGGAATGTCGGGCGCGGGCAAAACGCAGGCCTCCAATATTCTGGAGGATATGGGATACTACTGTATCGATAATATGCCCTCTGCGATGATCCCGTATTTTGCCGAGCTGTATTTGAAAATGCCGGGCAGGACGGCGAGCGTCTGCTTTGTGATCGACGTCAGGGGAGAAAGTGATTTTCTTCCGCTTCTTTCGGAGCTTAACACCCTGAAGAGCAAGGGCTATCGCTGCCGCACCGTCTTTATCGACTGCGAGGATCGGGTTCTGATCAACCGCTATAAGGAAACGCGGCGCGTCCATCCGCTGGTCACGCTGAAGAACATCTCGGTCAACGAGGCGCTTTCCCTGGAGAGGCAGATGCTCCTGCCCGTGCGGGACAAGGCCGATTATATCATCGACACCTCGGCGCTGACCTCCTCTCAGCTCAAGGATAAGCTGATGGCGATTCAGAACAGCTCCCGCACCGGAAGTCTTGTGATCACCTGTATGTCCTTCGGATATAAATACGGCATCGCGACGGAAGCGGATCTGGTGTTTGACGTGCGATGCTTCCCGAATCCCTTCTACGTTCCCTCTTTGCGGGAGATGACGGGGCTTCAGCAGCCGGTAAAGGAGTATGTTTTTTCATCGGGACAGACGAAGGAATTCTTGAACAAGCTCTACGACATGGTGGATTTTCTGCTTCCTCTCTATGCGGAGGAGGGGAAAACACAGCTGACCATTGCCATCGGCTGCACCGGAGGAAAGCATCGTTCCGTCGCCATCGCGGAAGCGCTGTCTGAGCATTTGCGGGGAGGCGCGCCGAATGTCATCACCGTCCACCGCGACATCGTGAAGAAATTCATCGGGGACAAATAACGCAAGAAAGGGAAGCCAGGCCATGATCGATTCCTTTTCCCAGGACACCAAAACCGAGATCTGTGCCGCAAGGAGCAAGCTTCGCTGCTGTCGTGTGTCGGAGCTGTATGGAATGCTCTTCGGCGCGGCGCGCTTTGATCGCTCGGGTGTTTCGCTTGTGACGGAAAATCCCGCCGTTTCGCTCTGCTGCATCAAGCTGATGCGGGAGATTGGCGGCTTTCGCGGTGTCAGCGACCGCGAGCTTATCGATCTTTCCGATCCCCGGCGGATCGGGCAGCTGTTTGCCGCTCTCGGGTTGGACGAAAGCAGCTCCTGTGACAAAATCGAGGAGAGCGTACTGCATTGTCAGTTTTGCCGCTGGTCCTTTGTCAAGGGGGTCTTCCTTTCCTGCGGCACGCTGACCGCGCCGGGGAACGCCTATCATCTTGAATTTCTGATGAGAAACGAGGAGGCAGCGCTTTCCTTTTATTCCTATCTCGAATCACTCGGCGTGTCGCCGCGCATCACCGAGCGCAGAGACAAGACCCGCGGGGTTTATTTCAAGGACAGCGAGGGAATCGTCGATATCCTCGGCTACATCGGTGCAAACCGTGCGGCCTTTGAGCTGCTCAATGTCAAGATCTACAAGGATCTGCGTAATAATGCCAACCGCGTCTCCAACTGCGAGCTTGCCAATATCGGAAAGACGGTAGCGGCCGCCACCGAACAGATCAGTGCCATTGATACGATCATCCGCTCGGGCAGATCCGACGAGCTGCCGGGAGAGCTGCGGGCGACGCTGGATCTCCGCGCCGCCTTCCCCGATGCCACACTCTCCGAGCTTGCCGCCATGCATACCCCGCCGATCACCAAGTCGGGGGTGAATCATCGGCTCAGGAGACTGATAGAATTTTCCAAGAAATGCTGAGAGGAGGTGCCGCTCATGTCGGATTTTGTGCATTTGCATCTGCACAGCGAGTACAGCTTGCTTGACGGCGCCTGCCGTGTCTCGGAGATCCCCAAGGCGGTTGCCGCTCTGGGGCAGCGGGCGGTCGCGATCACCGATCACGGCGTGATGTACGGCGCGGTCGCCTTCTATAATGCCTGCCGCGAGGCAGGGATCAAACCGATCATCGGCTGCGAGGTTTATGTTGCCGCGCGTTCCCGCTATGAAAAAAGCGGAAGCGAGGGGGAAACCAATCATCTCCTTCTTCTCGTCAGAGACGAGATTGGCTACAAGAATCTGATTTACCTGGTTTCCAAGGGGTTTACCGAAGGCTTTTACCGCAAGCCCCGCATTGATCTTGAGCTGCTGTCCGATCACGCAGAAGGTCTGATCGCACTGTCTGCCTGCCTGGCAGGCTATATTCCCCGCCGTATCACGGAGGGAAATCTCAAGGAAGCCGAGGCGTATGCGAAAAAGCTCGACTCGATCTTCGGGAGAGGCAATTTCTATCTTGAGCTTCAGGATCACGGCATTCCGGAGCAGAGAACGGTGAACGAGGCGCTGGCCGGCATTTCGGAGCGTACCGGGATTCCGCTGGCGGCGACGAACGATGTACATTATCTCCGCAGGGAGCAGGCAAGAATTCAGTCGGTCATGATGTGCATTCAGACCAATACCATGGTCTCGGAGGGGCGTCCGATCGGCTTTGAGACCGATGAATTCTATCTCAAAAGCGGCGATGAGATGGAGCGTCTCTTCCGTCATTTCGAGGGCGCCTGCGAAAACACCGTCAGGATCGCCGACCGATGCTGCTTCGATTTCACATTCGGGAAAATTCAACTTCCGAAATACGATCCCCCGAACGGTCTTTCGGCAAAGGATTATCTGAAGCAGCTTGCCTACGAGGGGCTGGAGCGCCGCGAAAAGAACGGGGAAATCCTCTACGACGAGCAATATTCACGGGAGGATTATCGCTATCGTATCGAGTACGAGCTGGTCGTGGTTTCCTCAATGGGATATGCCGGCTATTATCTGATCGTCGCGGATTTCGTCAATTACGCCAAGAATAAGGGAATCACGACCGGACCGGGACGGGGTTCGGGGGCGGGAAGCCTCCTTGCGTATCTGACCGGGATCACCGAGGTCGATCCGGTCCGATATCAGCTGCTGTTTGAGTCCTTTCTCAACCGGCAGCGCGTCAGCATGCCCGATTTTGACATCGATTTCTGCTATCGACGCCGTGACGAGGTGATCGATTATGTCGCGGAACGGTACGGCAGGGATCATGTCGCACAGATCGTCACCTTCGGCACGATGGCGGCGAAGGCGGTGCTTCGGGATGTCGGGCGGGTCACGGGTATCCCCTATTCCGAGGTGGATGCCATCGTGCGCGCCCTCCCCGACGTCAAGGGCGGCGTCTCGCTGCGGGAGGCGCTGGAGGACAAGACGTTCCGCGCGCTCTACGACGGCAATCCGCGTTATCGCGATATGATCGATACCGCCGTCGCGCTGGAGGGAATGCCCCGCAACGCCTCCACCCATGCCGCCGGCATCGTCATCACCGATCGCCCGGTCTGTGATTATGTTCCCCTTTCAATGAACGGGGATACCGTGGTTACGCAGTTTGATATGGACACCGTGGCGAAGCTGGGGCTGCTCAAAATTGATTTTCTTGCGCTTCGCTACCTGACGGTTATTGCCGACACCGAGGAACAGATCCGCAAATCGGAGCGCGATTTCGATATCGCCCATGTCCCGGAGGATGATCCCGACACCTTCGCGCTGATCGCGAGCGGCAGAACCGACGGGCTGTTTCAGCTCGAGTCGGAGGGGATGCGTCAGCTTCTGATCACAATGCGCCCCGAGAGCATCCGCGACATCATGACGGCAATCGCTCTTTACCGTCCCGGCCCGATGGATGCCATTCCGAAGTTTCTTTCCAATCGCGCGAACCGCGACGATATCCGATACCGCATCGACTGCCTGCCGTCGATCCTGGACGAGACCTGCGGCTGTATTGTCTATCAGGAGCAGGTGATGCAGATCTTCCGGGACGTGGCGGGCTATACCTACGGCAAGGCCGATATCGTGCGGCGTGCCATTGCCAAGAAAAAGCCCGGGGTGATTGAGCAGGAGCGCGACAGCTTCATCCGGGGCGCGGTGGAAAAGGGATATGCGGCGGAGGACGCCGCGCAGCTATACGGCGAAATGACCGATTTCGCCAATTACGGCTTCAAAAAGAGCCATGCCGCCGCCTATGCGATCATTTCCTACCGCACGGCATACCTCAAGGCTCATTATGCGCCGATGTATTATGCGTCCCTGATCAGCTCCGTCTTCGGCAATACTGCGAAAATGTCGGAATATATTGCGGAATGCGGCAAGCTCGGAATCCCGACGCTTCCTCCCGACATCAACGAGAGCGGCAGCGGCTTCACAGCCGCCGGCAGCGCGATCCGATACGGTCTGTCCGCCATCCGCAACGTCGGGGATCAGTTTATTCTCCGCGTGATCGCGGAACGGAACAGAAGACCGTTCACCTCCTTTATCGATTTCGTCTCCCGCATGAACGGCGGCGATCTCAACCGCAGACAGCTTGAGGCGCTGATCAAATCGGGGGCTTTTGACGGATTGGGCGAATACCGAAGCCGTCTTCTGTCGGCGCTCCCGGATATTATCGAATCCTTCCAGTCAAAGAATCGGGGGGTCGTCTCGGGGCAGATGGATATGTTCGGCTCTGACGATGTTGCCTTCCGATATTCCGACATCCCGGAATTTACCCTCCGGGAGAAGCTGCTGCTCGAAAAGGAAAGCGCAGGACTCTATTTTTCGGGACATCTTCTCGACGATTACCGAAAGGAGCTTGAGTCACTCAAGCCGGCGCCGCTGCGGGAAATCCTCGACTCCTTCTCCGACGACGCCCCGTCGGGACGCCGATACGCCGAAAAGCAGACGGTAACGGTCGCAGGCTGTATCTCCAAGCTGACAAGAAAGGTCATCAAAAGCGGGGAAACCATGGCTTTTGCCATGCTTGAGGACCGTACCGCCGAGATGGAGACGATTGTGTTCCCGAAACTTTTCAATGAGAGCGGAAAGCTCTTTTCCGCCGATTCGGCGATCGCGGTTTACGCTGAAATTTCCCTCAAGGACGGTACGCCCAAACTGTTGGCACGCTCTGTGAAAAGGCTTGTCCCCGATTCCGAATATGTCGTCAAAACCCCGACGCAAATGCGGACGCCCGCTCCCGAAGCACGGAATTCCGTCCCTTCCGCTCCCCCCCGATCCGCCGCGGGAGCGCCGTCGGGTGAACGTGAACGGCAGCCCCATGCCCCTCTGAGGGACGCTCCTCCGCCGCCGAGCGGGAAAATCACTCCCCCCGCCGCCTCGGGTGTCCGTCCTTCCCATAACGCCGCCCCCGTATCGACGGAGCAGCGCAGCGTTCCCTCCGACAATCGTCAAGAGGCATCGGTCGGCAAGCTATATCTGAAGGTGGATGACAGGGAAGGCTCGCCGTTCCGACGTGCGCTGGCCGTCACGGAGATCTTTTTCGGGGAAACCCCGGTGATCTTTTTTGACAGCTCGGTCGGCAAATATTTCAGGAGCGGCCTTTCGGTGACGGCTTCCGAATTTGTCCTGCGGGAGCTGAAGGAAATTCTCGGGGATTCCAACGTGATTTTGAAATGATCGGGATATATTTTCAAAAACATTCACAAGGAGTTCAAATCTTAGGATTAGAATAAAATCAGTGTTTTCTGAAAGGAGACATCATGATTTGATGAAAAGAAAATCAGGGAGCATAAACTGGAGCGATGAACTTGCCGTGTCGGTCAAGCTGGTCGGAAAGGCTCTTTTGAAGTTTTTCGGCTGGGTTTTCAGTATACTGATGACGATCGGGCTGATTGCCGTGATCACCGGCACGATCGTCGGCGGTGCGTTTCTCCTTTATGCCAAGAATTATCTGGATACAAGCGTGGATGATTTCGATGCGCTGCTCAAGGACAAGAACATGACCACGATGGTCAGCTATGTTAATGAGAACGGGGAAATTGTCGAGCTTACCTCCGAGCGGCTTAACGCCGCGGAAAACCGCCTTTGGGTCAAATATACCGACATGAACGAGTATATTGCCGATGCCTTTATCGCCATCGAGGATAAACGCTTCGAAAAGCACAACGGCGTCGATTGGCTCAGCACCATCAAGGTGACGCTGCAGTTCTTTACCGGACAGGGAATGCGCGGCGCTTCTACCATCACGCAGCAGGTTGTGAAGAACATGACGGGCGACGATGATGTGACGATCCAGCGCAAGGCGCAGGAGATCCTCAAGGCTCTGAATCTCGAGAAAAAGTACGACAAGACTCAGATCATGGAGATGTACCTGAACAGTATCTATCTGTCGCAGGGCTGCTACGGAGTGGGAGCTGCCGCCTACACTTATTTCGGGAAGGAAGTCAAGGATCTGACCCTGATCGAATCGGCTGCCATCGCCTGCATCACGCAGTTCCCGTATTATTACGATCCGATCCTGAACCCCGAAAACAACGCCGAAAAGCGCAATATCGTCATCAAATATATGTACGAGCAGGGGTTGATCACGCAGGAGGAATTTGTTTCTGCATATGAAAAGGAGCTTGTGCTCAACGTGCCGAGCAATGACGACTCCTCCTACACCGTCCACTCCTGGTATACCGATGCCGCCCAGCAAGAGGCAACCCGTCTCCTGCAGGAGAAATTCGGCTATACTGCGGAGTTTGCCGAGAAGGTTCTGCTGACCGGCGGATATAACATCGTGACAGCGCAGAACCCCGAAATACAGGCGATTGTCGAGGACTATTATGTCAACGCGGAGTGGGAAAGCCATGATAATTCCCCCATTCAGCCCAATTCCGCCTGTGTGATCGTCAATCCCGAAAACGGGAATGTGGTTGCCCTGGTCGGAAGCCGCGGGGAAAAGACCATCAATCTCGGACTGAATTATGCGACGCAGACCAAGCGTCCCTCCGGCTCCTCCATCAAACCGTTGTCGGTCTATGCCCCCGCGATTGAAGCGGGACTGGTGACCTACGGCAGCGTATTTGACGATGTTCCGATCAATTTCGGAACCGAAACGGTCGATCCCGAAACGGGGAAGGTGACCTACAGCAACAGCCACGGCTATCCTAAAAATGCGCCTGACACCTACCGTGGGCTGACGACCGTCCGATACGGTGTTTCCACCTCCAAGAATACCATTGCCTGGCGGGTGCTTGACCTGCTGGGGCTTGAAAACTCCTTCGATTTTCTTACCACAAAGGTCGGGCTCAGCACCCTGGTCCGCAGCGAAACCAACGCAAGCGGTCAGATCTTTACCGACATCGCCTATGCGCCGCTGGCGATGGGCGAGTTCACCTGGGGCGTTACCGTCAAGGAATTGACCTCTGCCTTCCAGATCTTCGCAAACGGCGGAATATATAACGAGGAACGGATCGTTCTTCAAATTCTTGACGGCGAAGGAAACGTCGTTGTCGATAACGAGAAGAAAAGCTCTATCGTGATCAGCGCCGAAACCTCCTCCATCATGACGAAACTCATGCAAAGCGTGGTCAATACCGGTACCGGTTCTGCCATCACGCTGAAGAAGACCGTCAACTGTGCGGGGAAGACGGGAAGCTCCGAGAGCAACCGCGATAAATGGTTTGTCGGATATACCCCCTACTATGTCTGCGGCATCTGGTTCGGCTATTCCATGCCGAGATCCCTCGATCGCTTCAACGCCTCCAAATCGGCGCCGATTGTTGCCTGGGATTCGATCATGACTCAGATCACACAGAAGTATGTCGATGAAGCGAAGGACGGGGGAGAGCCTCTGAAGAAATTCGAGATGTCGCCCGGCGTTGTGGAGGCCACCTACTGCACGCAGTCGGGAAAGCTGCTGACCGACGCCTGCCGCGCCGATCCGAGAGGCGAGAAGGAAATCGTCGAAACCGGTTATTTCAAGATCGGGACCGAGCCGACCGAATATTGTGACGTTCATGTGATGGTGAACTATGATAAGGTTCACAAGGCGGTCGCCGTTCCCGGCTGCCCTGCACAGGATATCATTCAGGTGGGACTGATCAAGGTCCTTCGTTACCTCCCCTTCAACATTGAGGTTACCGACGCACAGTATACCTATCAGCCGCTTCCCGAAAATTATCCCTATGAGGGTCTGACAAACAACCTTCCGTTCTATTTCAATCTGATGCCGGAGGGATTCTTCCCGGGACACAGCCCAAAGGGAACCTTCAACCATGCCTGTACGACGCATATCCTGAACCCCGTTCTTCCCGAACCGATTATTCCCGACACAGAGCCGCCGGTCGATCCGATCCTGCCGCCCGACCCAACAATCCCCGTCGATCCGGCTGTCGGATAAGCAATTCGGGAATATCCCCTGAAAATTCAACAATTCGCACTTGACATTTCGCTCGGAATTCTGTATACTGTTTCTTGAGCAATTCGTTTTCATTTAACTTGGAGGAATTTGTATGAAAAAGATAATTACCGCTTTACTTCTGATCGCTTCGCTTCTGACTTCTTTGCTCCTCGGCTCCTGTGCGACGCCCGAAGTCAAGACCAAGGTCCATGTCAAATTTGTGGTCGGCGGTCAAACCTATATCATCGATAAAGATGTTGAAGTCAAGTCCGCAGGGGACAGCACCGAAGGACCGACGGTGGTCGATCTGATCAAGACTCTGATGGATAACGAGGATGTCAAGATCGAGTTGAACGAGAGCGGCGCTCGCGTCCAGCTGAAGAGATTCGGCGCTTACTACGAGACGACTCATGAAGGCATTCGTTACTTCTGGAGCTACACCCTCAACGGTGACGAAACGGGCGCTGCCGACAGCACCTATCTCAAGGAAGGTGATACCGTCCAGTATGTCTTCATGACCACTGCCCCCGATCCCGAGAATCCCGACAAGGCGATCACCAAGGAATATGACAATATCGGGGAAGACGACCTCTTCCTCAACGAGCTGGCAGATATCGGTACCGAAGAGGGAACCAATACCGAGGCCGTTATCAATCAAAACTGAACATTGACATATGAAAAGGCATCCTGCGTAGGCAGGATGCCTTTTTGTCCTGTCGTCCGGCGCCTGATGAGTCAATGCACCGGAAAATGGACTGCAGGCTTCAAGCGGCTGACAGGGCTCAAGAGGACGGAGGGTCGTCTTGTGAGGAGAAGTCGGCGTGCGAGGGCGGGACAGCGGCGGGATCGGAGTCGGGAGGAGGGGAGGATACGCAGGCATGACAGCCGCGGCAACCGGCTGCCGGGCAGTTTCCGCATCCACCGCACCCGCCGCGTCGGCTTTTTTTTCGTCGGATAATGCGATACACGGCAAGCAGGAAAGCCGCCGCAGTCAGTACAATTAAAATATAATCAAGCGGTTTCATTTGTCATTCGGCAGTTCAGGTGAAGAGCAGCACGATCCGATAAATCGCAAAGGCGGCGACCCACGCAACACTGCATTGGAGGATCACAACCCCGATCGTGCCGATCACCGATTTAAGTTCCCGACGGATGGTCGCGACGGCGGCAACACACGGAGTGTAGAGAAGGGTAAAGACAAGGAAGCTGACGGAGGCAGCCGGCGTGAAGAGGGCAGCAAGGCTGTCGGACAGCTGGGATATGCTGGTTCCGAGCAATACCGAAAGGGTACTGACGACCGCTTCCTTGGCGGAGAAGCCGGAGATCAGCGCGGTGGCGGCGCGCCAATCCCCAAAGCCGAGAGGAGCAAAGAGCGGCGCGAGCCATTTGCCGATCATGGCAAGCAGACTGTCCTCCCCCGAGGAAACAACGTTAAAGCGGGTATCGAAGGTCTGCAGAAACCAGATGATGATAGCGGCGACGAAAATGATCGAGAAGGCTCTCTGAACGAAATCCTTCGCCTTATCCCACAGCAAGAGAAGAACGCTTTTCGGAGAGGGCAGGCGATAATTCGGAAGCTCCATGACGAAGGGAATGGGATGCCCGCGGAATGCGGTTCTTCTGAGCAGGGAAGCGATCAGAATCGCAAGCAGGATGCCCGTCAGATACAGCCCGATCATCATCAGGGCGCTGTACTCGGCAAAAAACGCGGCGCAGAACACGGAATAGATCGGGATCTTGGCGGAGCAGCTCATATACGGCGTCAGCATGATCGTCATCTTGCGGTCACGGTCGGAGGAAAGGGTTCTTGTCGCCATGATCGCGGGAACGGAACAGCCGAAGCCGATCAGCATCGGAACGAAGCTGCGTCCGGACAGACCGATCTTGCGGAGCGGCTTGTCCATCACGAAGGCGATACGCGCCATATACCCGGTATCCTCCAGGATCGACAGGAAGAAGAACAGCACCACAATGATCGGAAGGAAGCTGAGTACGCTTCCCACTCCCGTGAAGACGCCGTCGATGATGAGGCTGTGTACGACGGGGTTGATTCCGTAACCTGTCAGCCAATCAGAGACCAAAAGTGTCAGCCGGTCAAGCCCCGCCGACAGCAGATCGGAGAGCCTTTGGCCGATGACGTCAAAGGTCAGCCAGAAAACGATGAACATGACCAGAATGAACATCGGAAATGCGGTGTATTTGCCGGTCAGGATACGGTCGATTGACACGCTCCTTCGATGCTCCTTGCTTTCGCGGCATTTGATGACGGAGGTTTCAACCGCTTTTTCGATGAAGGTATAGCGCATATCCGCCAGCGCCTCGTTCCGATCAAGCCCCGTCTCGCTTTCCATCTCGACGATGGTATGCTCCAGCAGCTCCAGCTCGTTGCGATCAAGCTCCAACCGTTCCGCAAAGGTGTTGTCGCCTTCTATCAGTTTGGTGGCGCAGAAGCGGGGGGAAACGCCGATGTTGACGGCATGATCCTCGATGATGTGCGCGGTGGCGTGGATACAGCGATGCACCGGGCCGTCTTCGCAGAAGTCCATGACCGACGGCAGGATGCGGTTTTTCGCGGTTTTGATCACCTGCGAGATCAGCTCCGATACCCCCTCGCCCTTAGCGGCGCTGATCGGAACGACCGGCACGCCGAGCTGCTGACTCATCAGCTTGACATTGACGGAGCCTCCGTTGGCGCGCACCTCGTCCATCATGTTCAACGCGATGACGGTCGGGATGTGCAGCTCAAGGAGCTGGAGCGTCAGATAGAGATTCCGCTCGATGTTGGTAGCATCGATGATATTGATGATGCCGTCCGGCTTCCCGTCGAGGATGAAATCCCGCGTGACGATCTCCTCCTGCGTGTAGGGACGGATGGAATAGATACCGGGAAGGTCGACAACCACGCAGCCCTTTTGTCCCTTGATTTCCCCCGACTTCTGATCAACGGTGACCCCGGGAAAATTCCCGACATGCTGATTGGAGCCGGTCAGGGCGTTGAAGAGCGTTGTTTTCCCGCAGTTCTGATTGCCTGCAAGTGCAAATATCATACCGATACCTCTTCCGAGAGCTCGATCTTGGCGGCGTCTTCCTTGCGGATGGTCAGCTCGTAGCCTCTGATGTGAATTTCGATCGGGTCACCCATTGGCGCCACTTTTCTGACGACAACAGGTGTCCTGGGGATGAGCCCCATGTCGAGGAGGCGGAGGCGGAGTGCGCCCTCTCCCCCGACAGCTTTTATAACCGCCCTTTTTCCAACGGGCAGATGATCAAGTGTCATAGTTACACCCACCTTATTTTTATCGTTTACAGTATATCACTTAGCGTCCTGTCTGTCAAGAGAAGAGCGTCGATTCCGAATGCCGTTATGTAAAATAAGGGAAAAATCGGTAAAGAAATCTTTCCTTTTCCGCTTTTAAAAACGTCTCGTTTCGGGCACACTGAACGTATCACAAGAAAGGAGTCCCATATGATGAAAAAAAGAATGATGCTGCTTCTGTTGCTGATATTGGCGCTGCTCTTTTCCGTCAGAGCGGAGGCAGCCACCCTTGCCGATGCGGAAACTGTCACCGTAACCGGCAGAGGCGTGGTAGCCGCTCCGGCGGATTCCGTTCAAATCCGCTTCGGTATTGAGGGCGTAGGAAAGGATGAGCAGGAGGCCGCGCAGCGGTGCAGCGCGATTTTCGCCACCATAAAGGAGCGCCTTGCTTCCTTCGGCAAAATATCGCGGGAGAGTTATTTCTCCGGAAAAGACTGCCGCGGGGGGACGGTTGTGACAGAGAATCTCGTTCTGATTTCAAACGCACCGAAAAAAGCAAAGGAGATCACCGATCTGCTGATTGAATCTGGTGTGACGGAAATTTTCTGCGTCAGCTTCACCCTGAGGGACAGAGGGAAATACGAAAAAGAAGCGCTGAAGCTTGCTGTTCTTGATGCCGAGAGCCGTGCCGCTTCTCTGGGCGTTACACTGAAGCCCTGCGAGCTGCAGGAGTTCGGCAGTTATTGCGGCTTCGGGGAATTCGGGAGCGATAACGAAGGCATTGTGGAGATTGAATGCACGTTGAATCTCACTTATCGGAAATAGACGTACAGGACGGAGCGGATGCTCCGTCCTACATATTGACGGTTTTTCCGCTTTTTTTCGGAAAGTGATTGACTTATTGGCAGATTTATAGTATAATAACAGAAATACATATTGCAAGGGGGAATTCTTTTGCCTGATCCGTTATGGGGTCAACTGTTGCTTCAGCTTGTACTGATTTTGATCAATGCCTTTTTTGCCTGCTCCGAGATCGCACTCGTCTCACTCAATGAGAAGAAGGTCGAGAAGCTCTCGGAAGAGGGAAACAAAAAGGCGCTTAAGATCCTTAAGATGATCAAATGCCCCGAAAAGCTTCTTTCGACGATTCAGATCAGTATAACGCTGGCAGGGTTTTTGGGCTCTGCGTTTGCGGCCGACAATTTTGCAAACAAACTTACCAATTGGATTTCCACGTTCGCGACGATCAATAAAGAGGCACTGAACACGATTTCCATCATCGTGGTCACGCTGATCCTGTCGTATGTCACGCTGGTTCTCGGAGAGCTTGTTCCGAAGAGAATCGCCATGAAGAAGCCCGAAAAGGTTGCGATGGCGGTCTGCGGAATCATCAGCGGTGCTGCCACGATCGCAAAGCCGATCGTATGGCTGCTTTCGGTTTCGACGAACGGCGTTCTCAGACTGCTCGGTATTGATCCGAACGATCAGGAGGAGCAGGTCACCGAGGAGGAGATCCGTCTCATGGTGGACGCCGGCGAGGAAGACGGCAATATCGAGTCCAATGAAAAAGAAATGATCGAGAATATCTTCGAGTTCAACAATATCACCGCTGCCGACGTGATGGTGCATCGCACCGAAATGACGGCCATCGATATTGAAGATACCGACGAGTTTATTCTGAATACGATCAAAGAGACGGGATTTTCAAGATTTCCCGTGTATGAAGAAAATATCGACAATATTGTCGGAATTTTAAGCACAAGGAACTTTCTTCTGAATGTCTGCTCCGATCATCCGAAGAAGATCAAGGAGCTGGTCTACGAGCCCTATTTCGTTCCGGAATCGGTTCGTGCCGACGCACTGTTTAACGATATGCAGTCCAAAAATTGTCATATGGTGGTGGTGCTTGACGAATACGGCGGTACCTCCGGGCTTGTCACGATGGAGGATCTGCTTGAGGAGATCGTCGGCAATATCTACGACGAGACGGACAATCAGACCGAAGAACCGGAGCTTGTAAAGCTTTCCGATCATGTATGGAGAATGCAGGGAAGTGTTGAGCTTGAGACCATCGAGGAGGAGCTTGATATCAATTTCTCCGACGAGGATGACGAGTTTTCCACTCTTTCCGGCCTGATTTTCAGCCGCTTTACCACCATTCCCGCCGACGGAGAAACGCCGGAGCTCGACATCGAACGGCTTCATATCAAGGTCGAAAATATTACCGAGCATCGTGTGGTATCGGCGCTGGTTGAGCTTCTTCCCGAGCGGGAAGAGGAGGAATCCTCCGATTCCGAAAAAAAGGATAAAGAAAAGGACGACTGAGCCGCATGAGGCTCGGCCTACGGATGGCAAACGGTCTGTTCCGCCGACAGCGGAACAGACCGTTCCTTATTTTTTGATCAGCGACAGCGCCTCGTAAATGCTTTTGATCGGTTCGATCCGGATGCTGAAATCCTTGGGATCGAGCTTTCCTCCGCCAACATTTCTTGCCGGGAGGAGGATGCGGGAAAAGCCGAGGCGCTCAGCCTCCCGAACCCGCTGCTCGGCGTTTGCAATGGCGCGGCATTCCCCCGACAGACCGATCTCGCCGGAGGCAATCAGGTCGTCGGGAAGGGGGATATCCTTGATGCAGGAGATCAGGGCGAGCGCCGCCGGCAGATCGGCGCCCGGCTCGTCGAGCCGAAGCCCGCCGATAACGTTAAGATAAACGTCGCAGGCGGAGAAGCGAAGTCCCAGACGCTTTTCCAGGACGGCAAGAAGCAGATAGAGCCGGTTGTAATCATATCCGTTGACAGCCCGTTTCGGGGAGGGGAAGACCGTTCCCGTGACAAGCGCCTGAATCTCTGCAATGATGGGGCGCGTTCCCTCCATCACGCAGACCGGGCAGTTCCCGGAAACATTTTTCGGGCGGCCCGCCAGCAGCGCCTCCGAGGGGTTTGCGACCTCCTCAAGCCCCTTTGAGGTCATTTCAAACACCCCGATTTCATTGGTGGAGCCGAAGCGATTCTTGACGGCTCTGATCACGCGATAGGAGTTTTCCCGCTCGCCTTCGAAATGAAGCACCGCGTCCACCATATGCTCCAGCACCTTCGGCCCTGCGATCGCACCCTCTTTATTGACGTGGCCGACCAGGATAACGGAGGTGCCTCTTGTCTTTGCCAGGTTGATAAAGCGCATGGAGGCTTCCTTGACCTGAGAAATGCTGCCGGGGGAGGAGGATGCGCCTTCGCAGTAGATGGTCTGGACCGAATCGGCAATCACGACGTCGGGTGAAATCTCCCCGATCTGCTGCAAAATGTAATCGATGCTGGTCTCGGTCTGTATGTAGAGGCTTTCCCCCTCGACGCCGAGCCTTTTGGCGCGCATTTTCAACTGTCCCGGCGATTCCTCTCCCGAAACGTAAAGGATTTTATGCCCCTCGGAAGAGAGCTTGCCGCACATCTGCATCAGCAGCGTCGACTTTCCGATGCCGGGCTCGCCGGAAAGGAGGATGACGGATCCGTTGACCAGCCCTCCTCCCAGAACACGGTCAAGCTCTCCGTACCCCGTTGGGTCGCGCATATAGACCGGCATTTCCAGCTTGTCGAGAAGAATGGCGGGAGAGGATGCGGTGAGACTGGCGGCGGAAAGAGGCATTGCGGGGCTCTTTTTTTCATCGGCAAGAAGCTGCTCCTCCATGGTGTTCCAGGAATTGCAGGAGGGGCATCGCCCGAGCCATTTCGCGGCACGATAGCCGCATTCCGAACAAATATATGCTGTTTTGGCTTTCATGATAATGCTCCGTATAGGTCGGCGTCCCCCGCTGCAGCAGGAGGCGCAATGATCGGCATCGAAAGGGCACGGCGGGTATGAAGGGGAGCCCGGCTGCATAGAATGGACTGTAATCAGAAAGGGGAGAATGCAAATGAGATCCGAGAAACGATCCGGCAGCCTGATGATTTATTTCCTGCTGGCCGTGCTGATGGTTGTCACCGCCGTTCTGCTCAAGGCGGTATTTGTCCGATACATCGACCGCGGGGAGGATCGTGAGATCATGTCGAGCGGTTTTGAGACAAGATATATCATTCTCGATGCAGGGCACGGCGGACAGGACGGCGGGGCGGTCTCGGTCACGGGTACGACCGAAAAGGTATTGAACCTCAAAACCGCTGAAACGCTCG
Organism: uncultured Clostridia bacterium; assembly: GCA_944384585.1. Taxonomy (GTDB): domain Bacteria; phylum Bacillota; class Clostridia; order Oscillospirales; family CAG-272; genus Colimorpha_A. The sequence goes on from CALWTY010000026.1 coordinate 19,677, forward strand.
CTCCTTTGATGAAGGCGCTGGGATTCCGCGTCATCATGACGCGGGCGGATGACAGGGAACTGAGCTGCCCGGAGACGGGCGGATCGAGGAAAATGCAGGATCTGATGGGGCGGCTTAAGATAGCGCAGGAGAACCCGACGGCGGTCTTTGTCAGCCTTCACATGAATAAGTTTCCGCAAAGCCGTTATCGGGGGCTTCAGGTCTACTATTCCCCGAATCACAACGAAAGCGGTCTGCTGGCAGCGGGCATACAGGCCTCGGTGAAGGCAGCGCTCCAGCCGGGTAACGATCGGGAACCCAAGGCGGCGGGGAGCAATATCTTTTTGCTTCACAGAATCCAATCTCCCGCCGTGTTGGTGGAGTGCGGGTTTCTGTCCAATCCCGAGGAAGCGGCGCTTCTTGAGCAGGAGGATTATCGGCAACGCCTCTGTCTTGTGATCGGAGCGGCGCTGGCGGAGGGGATCGGGAAGGGAACGGTGTAGTCCTCAGTCATATCGACGATCGGGTTTTCTTCTTTGCCCGGTGAAAAGGAAGATCAGAAGAAAGATCGTCACGACTGCCGCGGCAACCAGAATCAGGATGAGAAAGATGGTTTTGGCGGGATTGATGTCGTCGGAATCGAGCAGACTGACGGAGGCGACGTCAAGGAACAGCTCACTGTCACTCTCCGTTCCGCCCTGTACCCACAGCTTCAGCGTCGCCTCCCCCGCTTTCTCAGAAAAGCAGGCACTGTCGATCGGGAAATACAAGTCGATCCATTCGCCGGTCTTGGCAGTACCGGAGCAGTCCAGCACCGATTCCCGGCTGCCGTCACGATGTGTGATCAGAAGCTTGACGTTTGCGGCGGCAGCGTGAGAAATCACGCGGATACGGACGGAAACCGCTCTCGCGTCGGCAAGACGTTCGATTTGCAGGATCTTCCCGCCCACCCCCATATACTCGGCAGCGGCGACCGGAAGCAGCGCGGCGCGGAGGAAGGAGATGTCGTCCTCCCTGCATTGCTCGAGATACCGGGCGTTGTCGGAAGGGTAGAAATCATAAAGGCTCTCGGAAAAGTCAAAGAGGTACACCGGGGCATCCTTTGCGCCCTCCGTGCGGAGGGAGACCGCGGATGACGGATAGACCCACCGTTGATATCTCCCCTGTTCGGGAGGCAGCAGATCCTCCTCTGAATCAATCGGCAGGAGCGGCAGACAGTCGACAATCTCTTTCGGCAGGGATCCGTCCTCCTCGTACCGATCAACCGCCGAAAAAACAGAATATAGCGCTTTTTTGACCTTGGGGTCGAGCAGAAGGTCTCCGGCGGTATAGAGTCCGTAATATAGCCCTTCTTCCCCGGTATGATCGACATGGCGGTGCCAGATCAAGGCCTCGATCGCGTCGTTTCGGCAGACGGTATAGTAGGCATATGCATATGCCGCTGCCTGTAGCGGCTCGGAATCGGTCCCTTGTTCTCCGCTGACCCCGAATTCCCCGACCAGGATCGGCCTTGTTTCCTGACGGAACTGCATTTCCTCCTGCCCCATATAATCGGTCAGAACGGTCAGATTCCGCAGGGTGACATAATCGCTGTCGATATCGTCCACAGCCTTCTCATCATTCCAATAATCGGTCATAGAAAGCTCGGAGGGATAGGGGTTGATCGAAACGCCGAAGGGAAGATCGCCGCACCGTTCCGACAGTGCTGTGAGAAATTCACGCCCGCCGAACAGTCCGGCCTCCGGATCGCTGAGATTCCATCGATTGGAAAGAGACACGAAGAATCGCGCGTCACGATAAGCGGTGCGCGCCGCAGTATCGGCAATGCGAAGCAGCCGGGCATAGGAATCGGCATATTCCTCAAGCGCGGTCAGACCCGCCCGGTTGTTTTCCGACTCGTTATTCACCTCATACCCGAGTATGTAGCTCGCGCAGAACCCGTTTCCCCCTCCGGCAGCCGTGTACCGGTCGACGAGGAAATGGATCAGCGCGGCAATGCGGCGGACGGTGTCGGGATGATCGACATTGACGGCGTACATGGCGGTATTGGTTCCCGAGAGATCGGGATAATAGAGCTCTTTCGGCGCTTCCGCGTCATAGGCGAGAAGAAGATTCATGTAGATGTGAATGCCGGCCTCTGTGAGCGTTTTGACGCGGTAATCCAGCATACTCAGCGCCGTTCGGTCGATATGATATTCGGTTTTATCATAGACGAAGCTGACGGAATTTTTCTCTTCGGTCGTGATCAGCTCGTTCATAAAGGCATTGATCACGGTATGCCGGACTCCGAGAATCTGTGCGTCGGCGGTCAGCTGAACCTGCAGTCCTTTTTTTGAGGAGGGAAGCCGATAGGGGATCCCGGGAGCAGCGAGTTGAGAGAGATTGGAGATGTAGCCGATGCCGGTCACGGGATGATATCCGCCGCTGCCGTCCGAAACGGCAAGACAGTAGCCGTTCAGCGCACCGGCAGGGTTTTGAGGATCAAAAGGGATCACAAATCGGATATTGCCATCCGGTCCGATCGACGCCTCGTCAATCGGGACGAGAGAACGAATATTGTCCTCGAAGCCGGGGGGGACACAGAACAGAAAAATGCTGTCGCTGCCGGCGGTAAAGGAAGCGTCCGCCGTGGCGAGAATCTCGACTTCGGTATTGTCTTCCGTCAGCAGTATTGAGTCGGTTCTGACGGAATCGTCATCCTCGGCTGCGGAAAAGAGAAAGAGCGAGGCGAACAGAAGGAGTGCCGTGCAGAGGCAGAGGGCGAGTTTTCTTCTCATCGTTTATCCTTTCGTCGGATGACCTCGGAATCAAGCGAGACGGGGAGGCCTTGCGTTTTTCCGGGAATGCCGGCACGCGGAATTCCTCGGCGCGATGCCGCGCTTGCGACGACAGTGCGCGGAGAAAAATATCAAAAGGGACCGTCGCACCCGAAGAGTACGGCGGTCCCGTCAGAAGCTTACTGCGCGGCGTCGATAATGGCAGTGAAGTCGGAAGCCTTGAGGGAGGCTCCGCCGATCAGTCCGCCGTCCACATTGTATTGAGCGAGAAGCTCCGCGGCATTGGAGGGCTTCATCGAGCCGCCGTACTGGATGGTGACCGCCTCCGCGGTATCCTTCCCGTACAGATCGGCAAGAACCGCACGGATAATCCCGCAGACCTCGTCCGCCTGCTCCGATGTGGCGGTACGGCCGGTCCCGATCGCCCAGACGGGCTCGTAGGCGATGATGACGCGGCGGGCATCCTCCGGGGCGACGCCGAGGAGCGCCACCTTGGTCTGCTTGGAGACGACCTCTGCCGTGATCCCCTGATCCCGCTCGGTCAGAAGCTCTCCGACGCAGAGAATGGGGGTAAGACCTGCGGCAAGCGCCGCCTTGAGACGGAGATTAACGGTTTCATCGGTTTCCCCGAAATACTGTCTTCTCTCGCTGTGGCCGATTACGACGTATTCCACGCCGCATTCCTTCAGCATCGAGGCCGAGATTTCGCCGGTATAGGCGCCGCTCTCCATGAAGTGAACGTTCTGCGCGCCGACCTTGACGGGGGTGCCGTTTGCAGCCGCAACGACGGCGGGAATGTCGACAAAGGGCACGCAGACGACGATTTCGCAGCCGTTTTTGCCCTGTACGGCGGGAATCAGCTCCGATACGAGCTTTAAGGCTTCGGAGGGGGTCATGTTCATTTTCCAGTTGCCGGCGATAACCGCTTTTCTTGTTGCCTTATTCATTTTAATATACCTGTATGCCCGCATCACGCCGATTTCTGACAGATGCGGGCAAGCCTTTCGTGAAATAATATGACGTCGATGCGCCGATCAGTCCTTGTCCATCAGACAAGCGATTCCGGGAAGCTCAAGCCCCTCAAGGAATTCGAGGGAGGCGCCGCCGCCGGTGGAAATATGGGTCATCTTGTCGGCAAAGCCGAGCTTTTCGATCGCCGCTGCAGAATCGCCGCCGCCGATGATCGAAATGGCTTCGCTTTCCGCTACTGCCGTAGCGACGCCGCAGGTTCCGGCAGAGAACTTATCCCATTCCGAAACGCCCATCGGGCCGTTCCATACGACGGTTCCCGCGCCTTTGATGGCGTAGCCGAAGAGGATGACGGTGGCAGGACCGATGTCAAGCCCCATGTAGCCGTCGGGAATGTCGGCGGAGTCGACGAAGAGATCGTGGCACTCCGGATCGTACTTGTCTCCGACATGGTTATCGACGGGAAGAAGGACCTTCACGCCCTTGGCTTTCGCCTTTTCGAGCAGCTCGCTTGCAAGCTCAAGCTTGTCCTCCTCGCAGAGCGAAGTGCCGATCTTATGTCCGCGCGCCTTGTTGAAGGTGTATGCCATTGCGCCGCCGATGATAAGCGTGTCGACCTTCTCGATCAGGTTGTTGATGACACCGATCTTGTCCGAAACCTTCGCGCCGCCGAGAATCGCCACAAAGGGACGCTTCGGATTGTTGAGGGCATCACCCATGATGGTGATTTCCTTGCGGATCAGATAGCCGCAGACGGCGGGGAGGTAGTCGGCCACGCCGGCAGTCGAGGCATGCGCGCGATGGGCGGTACCGAAGGCATCGTTGACGAAAAGATCCGCCATCGAAGCAAGCTCCTTGGCAAAAGCAGGATCGTTCTTTTCCTCTTCCTTGTGGAACCGCACGTTTTCAATCAGCATAACGTCGCCGTCATTCAGTGCCGCAGCCTTCTGATGGGCGTCTTCCCCGATAACGTCGGCTGCCAGCACGACCTCCTGTCCGAGAAGCTCAGACAGACGCTTTGCCACGGGAGCAAGGGAATATTTCATATTGAATTCGCCTTTGGGTCTGCCCATGTGGGAGCAAAGGATGACCTTCGCGCCGTGTGACGCAAGGTATTTGATGGTCGGAAGGGCTTCTCTGATGCGCTTATCGTCGGTAATCTCGCCGTCCGCCATCGGGACGTTGAAATCGCATCTTGCCAGAACTCTCTTTCCTTTTACCTCAATGTCTTCGATTGTTTTCTTATTATACATCTTTTGACCTCCAAACCGTCAACTCCGTGACGATCAATATTAAGATTAATCGGCGCTGAGCGGGCAAATACCTGCCGTGTAAACTCACACCTTATATATTACCATATTTTTTTATATTTATCAATACAAATTTTGAAAAAAAACCACCGTATTCTCAAATTTAGGACATTTTATCTGCCTTGGCATATGCGGAGGGAGCTTATCGTGGCATTTTGACAGGAACGGCAGGGGACGAGGGAAGGGAGCGTGGATTTTTGAGGATCATGACACGGTCGCAGCCGGAGTAGTCCTTTTTGATTTCGCAGGGACACAGTGCCTTCAGACGGTCCCCCTGATCGTATCCGATCTCGCAGATCAGGAAGCCGTCCTCCTTGATATGGATCAGCCAGCGCTCAAGCAGAGCCCGATAAAAGCGAAGACCGTCCTCTCCGCCGTCCAGAGCAATACGGGGCTCATACCGCACCTCCGGCTCCAGCGTATCGATGACGGCAGTGTCAACATAGGGGGGATTTGACACGATGATGTCGAATTTCCGGTCACCGAGGAGGTTTCCCTTTGTGATATCCCCCACAACCCATTCGATCCGATCGTTTACACCGTTTGCTTTGGCGTTGAAGTCGGCAATTTTCAGGGCGGCGGGGGAGAGATCGACGCCGACGGCACGGCAGTCCGGGCGGTGCGCCAGTACCGAGACGGCAATGCAGCCGCTCCCGGTGCAAAGGTCGGCAAAGCAGCCGCCGGCGGGCAGCCGTTTGATCAGCTCCTCCACCAGATGCTCGGTTTCGGGGCGGGGAATGAGGCAGTCGGGGGAAACCCGGTACACCTCATCGTAAAAGTACCATTCCCCGAGGACGTAGGCAAGAGGTTCTCGCCGTTCCAGCCGCTTCAAGGCAGCATGAAAGTCCTCGATATCGGGAAATTTTTCCCGAAGGAGACCGAGATCCCGTTCCGGGATCGACGGAACAGAACGGGATTCCGTCATAAGCCGGTCGCGGCAGGAGCGTCGCCTGTTTTGTCCGTCGGGGATTCTTCCGGCTCGATCTGCTCTGCGGCTTCCTTGTCGGCGGGAAGATCGTGAGGATCGACGTAGCGGAAATCGACGAAGACCTCCGGCAAGGCGGCCTTGAGCGAGAGAATTGCCACCTCGATCTGGCTGTCATCCGGTTCTCTCGTTGTGATCCGCTGCATCCATAGACCGGGGGCCGAGCAGATTCTGGTGAAGAGATTGTCATGCTTGCCTGCGAACATGATGAATTCAAAGCCGACACCGACGATCAGGGGAAGAAGCAGCAGCTTGGTCAGAACCCTCAGGAACATATTGTCCCACGGAACGAAGGGGAGGGAATTGATCAGGATGCTGATGATCAGGATCACAAAGATAAAGCTGGTGCCGCAGCGCGGATGAAAGCGCTTTTGCTTTTTCACGTTTCCGACGGTCAGCTCCTCGCCGCTCTCGTAGCAGAAAATAGACTTATGCTCCGCGCCGTGATATTCAAAGGTGCGGCGGATGTCCTTCATCAAAGAGACAAGCAGAATATAGCCGATAAAGATGGCGATTTTGATCACGCCCTCGATCAGATTGCGGAACAGACCCAGCTCCGCTCCTGCCAGGCGCTCGATGCCTTTGGTGATCAGGGAGGGGAGGAACATGAAGAGCCCCAGCGCCAGCGCAACGCCCAGCACCGAGCTGATCACCATAACGACCGACATCAGCTTCTCCCCGAAATGCTCGTTGATCCATTTGTCCACCTTGGATTCCGGCTCTTCATCGGTCAAGCCGTACTGCTCCGCCGATATGCTCAGCGTCTTGAAGCTGAGAATCAGCGATTCGACAAAGCCGACGATCCCGCGGATGATGGGAAGCCGCAGGAGCTTGTGGCGGCTGCGGATGGATTGATATTGTTCGGTTTTCAGGCTGATTGTGCCGTCCTCGCGGCGGACTGCGATGGCATATTCCGTTTTGCCCTTCATCATCACGCCCTCGAGAACCGCCTGTCCGCCGACGGTCCCGATTCTGCAGTTCCTGTCCTTCATATTGTTCTGACTCATATGGTTGCATCCTGTTTCCCCGGCTGTGCGCCGGCAATTTGTTTTACTCTTGCAATACTATATTATATCAAAAAGGATTGTGCAAATATATAACTTTTTGTTAACAATCGGAATTTTATTCTCCCGATCGGTACCGGGCGAAACGGGGCTTCCCGACCTCTTTCAAGAAAAAACGACCGAAATTTGCGGTTTTCCCTTGACCGATCAAGCAAAATCGTGTTATAATAGAACCGTAACGTTGCCGTTCTCCGTCCTTTCCATTTGAGACGGACGCTGCGGCGATTTTCCATGAAAGGAGTTTGTTTCCGAATCATGACGGATGAAACCAAAAAGAAATTCCTTTTGCCGATACTGTTCTGTCTCGTTCTGATCCTCCCTGCCGCGGCTGCTGTTGCCGCATACTCCTTCGCGCAGAGCCATCCCGTCAGCAAAAGGGCCGTTACCGCCGTTACGGTGCTGACCCCCGACGGGGCGGAATATCGCTGGTCGCGGAGCGACGAGACGGGCGGAAGCGCCGAATCGTCCCTCAGCGGTGATACCGTTGACTGCCTCTTCGACATGAACGGATCGGGCAGCCCCGTGGACGCGCTTCCCGCCGCGGAAAGCGAGTATCAGTGCTTTGTTGTCACCTACAGCAGTTATAATATCCGGTCGGAATACCGCTACTATCTCACGCAGAATCCCGATAACGCGTATTTTCTCGATTCTTCCGGGAAATATCATCATATTTCTTCCGATACCGTCAGAGGCTTTCTTGCGACGGAATACGCCAGGTGCGTTTTCCCCTCCGCGGCGCAGCCTGTGCTGGCGGTGGGGGATGTTTCGTCGGTGACCCCGCAGTCGATGCAGTGGAAATTCCTCGGCTACAACGACGAATTCTATGACGGGGCGGTATCGGTCTCGGAAGAGGTGCCGACGTGCAGCGTCACGGGAGGGCTTGAGCTTTCCTTTGACACCGCGCCGGATTATCTCTTTGTCGAAATGAAGGACCGGGAGGGAAGTGTCGTCTTCTCCGACCAGTATGAAAATATCGATCCATCGCTGTTTTCCGACAACACCGTTTATGATGTAACGATAAATGCAAAATGGTACGAGGCGGACGGTCGGATCAATTACGGGGAAGGCGTCTACCGGTTCAAGGCCAACGTCCTATCGCCTGCGGTCTTCTATCTCAGTACCTCTAAAATCGAATACGGCGATTTCGTCATTGTTTCCGCCAAGAACATCGTCGATCACAAGCAGATCGGCTTTATTTCAAAGCCCGACATCTCCTTCACGCCGGTATTTTTTGAGTACGGCGGCTATTACCACGCCATCATACCGCTGTCTCTTGATTGTATGGAGAAGAACGACAGTGCCGATCGCTATTCCTTCACCTTTTCCTACGGCGGGATCTACCAGGAGCTTCAGCTTGACGTCTCGGTCAGAAAGAAGTCAAACGGCTATCTCAGACCCGATGCCGCCAAGATCAGCGAATGCTATAACGACGCTTCGCTGAAAGAGTTTGACACGGTCATGGCAGCCCCCTTCGGAGAGCGCGTCGGGGAGCTTTACTGGATGGAAGACAATATGCTGATCACTCCCACGGAACGGGCGGTGAAAATGGGCTTTGGCTTTGACGTCTATCTGGAGGGAACCAAGATCGTCTTCACCCACGAGGGCGTTGATTATAAGGTAAAAGCCAACGATACCGTTGCGGCCTGTCTCCCGGGGAAGGTTGTCTTTGTCGGAGAGACAAAGTTGTCGGGTAAGACGGTGGTCATCGACCACGGAGGCGGGCTGAAGTCCCTCTATGCCAACATGAGCTCTCAGGGAGTCGAGGTCGGAGATGTTGTGGATAAGGGCCAGATTATCGGCATCGTCGGGACGACGGGGCTCTGCGATAAAACCAATCTCCATTTCGGCCTCTATGTCTTCGATGTGCCGGTTCGCTACTACACCTATGAAACCCACGGTGTCTTTATCTCGGAGGCAGTTCGGGATGCTATCGAAGACGGGAAGAATTGATCAACGGGAAGGAACGGCGTTTGACACCGCCAGATAAGGAAGTAATTATGTAGGGGATACGGTGCAGTACCGCTTAAGGTGCTGCGCCGTATCTTTTGTTATGCTACGAACATAAGTCCTGCGGGTTATTCCGTATTTCCTCCATCATAGCTCGGATTTCTTTTTCGGTAGGAATATCGACCATCTCACTGCTGTAAAATAGATGTCCGCCTTTACGTGGCAATGACCGCTTGACTTGTCTTTGTTGTTGACTTCAATACGCTCAATCAGCGAATTGACAAGGGTGGGTGTAAGCTCCTGAATGTCCGTCATCTCCCGAAGGGTACGCAGTACCGGCTTTAAATCCACAACCTGCTGTTCGGCAGTTTGCAAGGTATGTCGCTTTTCTGCAGCTTCCTGCGTCAGCCTTTTCTGCTCCGCTTCGTAGTTCTGAAGCATTTTATCAAACCGTTCAGCAGAAAAACACCGCTTGCGTTTTGCTCGAAAACCTTTTCAATCAGCCTGTCTATTTCGGCGATTCTCTTTGTGCCTTGTTCCACCGACAGCTCAAGCCTTTTGTGTTCTTTCTGCCGCATAGCATTGGCTTTCTTCGCAAGCTAAACCTTGAACACCGTTCCATACTCTTTCATAAAGCTGAAATCAAAAGCACTTTTCAGTTTGAAAGGAATCCCGTCAATGTACTGCATATAATATCATTTGAAATACCATGTCGGCACAGGATTACGCATATTATCGTACCAAGACAGAACCTCCTTGGCTTGGTTCAGCATGGTGTTTATTTCGTCCTGTCCGAACGGGATTGCCCAATATACAGACGAGAGAGTATTGCTTGAAATGTAAAGTGCAAGCAATCTCCAAAACTCCATCGGCACGTTATCATCAAAGTATCCGTTCACCATACCGGAAGCAAAGAGAGGAGCTTTCTGTGCGCACCACACAATGCGGTTAAATTCTTCCCACGGATCACCGTAATCGTTACGGTTAAAGTCGATAATGTGGAGCTGACCGCCTCTGTCGATCATCATATTACCGATATGGTAGTCGCCATGCTGGTACACCTGCGGTCTGTTTTTCAGCAAATGACGGTTTTCGTTTATGTAGTCGATAAATGCCGGTCCGTTTTCATACTTGATGGGGCACTCACTATATTTCTTGATTTTATAGTCCATTTTTCGGTTAAAACGGATTTCCCAATCTTCCTGTGTTGCAGGAGCAGGAATGGAGTGGATCTTGCGAAGAATACGTCCCGCTTCCAAGCCATATACATACTGCTCGGTATCAGAATAGCCCGA
>CALWTY010000027.1 GCA_944384585.1 uncultured Clostridia bacterium
ATCGACGATACCGATTTCGCTCCCCTCTTTGACGGGAGAAGAAAGCTGCTTCGCATCGGCATCAACACCGCCACGGGGGAAGGCGGGGAGGGCTGCTACGATCTCTTTATGAGCGAAGCGAGAACCGCCTCCTATTACGCGATCGCATCGGGGCAGCTTCCCAGAGAGCATTGGAACCGCCTCTCCCGCCCGCTCATCAGCCGAGACGGGTATATGGGTCTTGCCTCCTGGTCGGGCACGATGTTTGAGTATCTGATGCCGGCGCTGCTCCTTCCCACCCGCTTCGGTTCCCTCTCCTATGAGGCAATCTCCTTTGCCGTCAAGGAGCAGAGAGCCGCCGCCGTCAACGGGCTTTGGGGGCGCTCGGAGAGCGGCTATTATCTCTTTGACGCCGATATGAACTACCAATACCGCGCCTTCGGCGCTCCCTCGCTCGGAATCAGACGGGGGCTGGAACGGGAGTGCGTGCTTGCGCCCTACGCCACCTTTCTCTGTCTTCCGATTGTCCCTGCCGCGGCGCTGGAGAATCTGAAGCGGCTTGCCGACTGCGGAATGTACGGGCCTTACGGCTTTTATGAAGCGGTGGATTTCACCCCGGACCGTGTGGGAAAGGGCTACGCGCTGATCCGCAGCTATATGGCACACCATGTCGGAATGAGTCTGATTGCCTGCGCCAACGCCTGCTTCGGCGGCGCGTTTGTCAGGCGCTTCATGCAATGCCCGGAAATGGCCTCCTCGGAGGAGCTTTTGGAGGAAAAGATCCCTGTCAACGCCGTCATTTCCCGCGCCGCCGTGCGCCGCCGTCCCGAGCCGCCCGCCCTCATCCGCGATCGGCTGTCCCGTATCGAACGCCCCGATTCCGCTCCGTCGCCCGCCATGCCGTACGTCTCGGTGCTGTCTGAAAACGGAATCGGGATTGTCGGAAGCGGGGATATGCTCAAGCTCACCGCCGCCCCGTTCGATCTCACGCTCGACCCCTTCCTCTTCGGAGAGATTCACCGTCCCCGCCTTCTCTTTTCCGCTGACGGCAGAATTTACGACGCGCTGTCCGGCACGATGTCGCGGGGCGCGGTCCAAAGCCGTTTTCTCTTCCGACTCGACGAAAAGGAGCTGATGTCGGAGGTCACGGTCTCCCTTTCGGGAAAGAACCGCTGCTTCGCCTTTTCCCTTGACGTCAGAGGACGATTCCGCACCATCTGCCCGCTCTTCTGCTTCGAGCCCTGCCTCAGCACACCGCGGGCAAGAGAGGCTCATCCCGCCTTTTCCGATCTGATGCTCCGCGCCGAATATCTCGAAGCGGAATCCCTGCTGCTCTACACCAAAAAGGAGCGGGAAGAAAACGAGCCGGATCTCTGTCTTGCGGTTTCCTTCGAGAGTCACGGAGGCGGGGAGCAATATCAGACGACCCGGGACCTTCTCGGGCTGATGTACGGGGAGAAGGACTTTGAAAAGCTCTTCACCCTTCCCTTTTCCGCCGTCGAAGGCGCGGTTATCAATCCCTTCTGCGCCGTTCGCAAGGAATCGCAAAGTCGGGGCGGACGCTATCGCTGCAATATACTTCTGACGGTCGGGGCAAGCCGATCGGAGGCGGTCTCCGCGATGCTGTCGGCGCGGCGGGAGCTGCGAGGCGCGGGAGGAAAAAGCGCTGCCGGGCTGTACTCCCTCCGCCTTCGCAGGAGCATCGAGGAGCGGCTGGCGGTCTGTCGGGCGCAGGGGGAATTTGCACGGTACGCCGAGCTGCTCTTCACCTGTGCGGTCAGAAACCGGGGGCGGGGCGGCGTGACACAGCCGCTTGATTCCTTGTGGCGGTATGGCATTTCTGGGGATCTGCCGATCTTTTGTCTGTGCGTGCGGGATTCCCTTCCCGACGGAAGCCCGACGGCGCGGCTGATCGGCAGCTTTATCTCGGCCCATAAATATCTGGCGCTTTCGGGGATCCGGAGCGATCTTGTCCTTCTGTACCGCGGAGGCGGCGATTATGCCGACGCGCAGCGGGCAGCGCTGACCGGACTCTGCGAGCGCTCTGCCAGCGGCTTCATGACGGGGCATTCCGGCGGCATCTTTTTCATCGACGGAGAGCCGTCCGTCTTCCCCGCAGTGTCGGCGCTCTACTGCGAAATCGATCGGAACAGCACCCTTGACGGCATCACCGCCGACTGCATCGCCCCGCTGACTCCCCGCCCCACCCTGATACAGCGCCCCTCCGTCCTGCTGACCCATACCCCCGCCCCGGAGGAATATCCGGTCTGCGGCGGCAGCTTCGGAAAGAACGGATTTACGGTTTACAAGGGCTCGCAGCAGGTTCCTTGGTCGTATGTCTATGCCCTGCCGCACTTCGGAACGCTCCTGACGCAGAATTCCCTCGGCTATACCTGGATCGGCAATGCCCATGAGCGTCGGATCACTCCCTTTGTAGGGGACAATCTCCTCGACTTTTCGGCAGAGCGCCTGATCGCCTCCTCCGAAGGAGAGGATTACGATCTCTGCGCCTGTGCCTCGAAGGTGGAATTCCGGCGGGGCGGCGCGGTCTATCACGGCAGCATCGGCCGCTTTGATTACTGCGTGACCGTCACGATCTCCTGCAAGCTCCCCTGCAAGCTGATCACGGTCGAGCTGTCGGAGGAGCTTCCCCTGGACTTCCGTGTCAGCCCCGTCATGGGGGAACGTCTCACCGCGCCGATCAACCGTGTCGCGGAAGGGGATGCCGTTCGCTTTATCCCGACGCTGACAAACGGCGCGCGCCATGATATCGGCTTTTTGATAACGAAGCGCTTTCCCGGCCGTCGGGTCTATCTGCTCGGCGCGCACCCCGTTGGGGGAGATGAGGTTTTCAGGCGGGTGTGCGCACTTGACGAGGAGGATATCCGCCTCGCGCCCGCTGTCTATGAGCGGAAAATCGACTCGATGCTGCCGAAGCTCCGCTTCTCCTTCCCCGATCGCGCCCTGACGGAAATGGCAAACTATTATCTGCCCTATCAGACGCTGGTCTGCCGGTTCTTCGGTCGCACCGGCTTCAGTCAGTCGGGCGGCGCTTACGGCTTCCGCGATCAGCTTCAGGATTGTCTCTCGATCCTGCAGGGCGCTCCGTCGCTTGTCAGAGCCCATCTCCTCAGAGCCGCGGCGCATCAATATGAGGAAGGGGACGTCATGCATTGGTGGCACACGATCGGAGGCGTTTCGCGGGGCGTGCGGACGCGCTATTCCGACGACAGCCTCTGGCTTCCCTATGTCGTCTCCGAGTATATCGACTTCACGGAGGATCGCGGGATTCTCGGAATTTCCGTCCGCTATCTGACCTCGCCTCTGCTTCGGGAGGAGGAGAAGGACCGGTACGAAGCCCCTGCCGTGAGCCGATACCGCGGCTCACTCTACAGCCACTGCGTCAGAGCCATAGAGCGCGCCCTTGTCTTCGGGCGGCACGGACTGCCGCTGATGGGCGGGGGAGATTGGAACGACGGGATGAATGCCGTCGGGCGAAACGGCGGAGAAAGCGTTTGGCTGGGGCTCTTCCTCATCACGGTGCTTGAGCGCTTCCTTCCCATCGCCGCGGCGGAGGGCGATCTGGGAGGCGCAGCCAAATACCGCGCCATCCTCGAACGTCTGAGGCTGTCCTGCGAGGAGGCGTTTGACGGCGACCGATATCTCCGCGCCTACTACGGAGACGGAACGCCGATCGGACAATGCGGGTCGATCGACGCGCTTCCGCAGGCCTTCGCCGCCTTTTCCGGAATGGACGGGGACAGAACAAAAACCGCGCTTCTGACCGCCGTCGACCGCCTCTTTGACCGAGAGCATCGGCTTTTCCGTCTTCTCACCCCCGCCTACGACAAAGGACAGGGCAAATATCCCGGCTATATCGCCGCCTATCCCGCCGGCGTCCGCGAAAACGGCGGACAGTACACGCATGCCGCCGTCTGGTTCGCCATGGGCTGCGCGAAGGCAGGACTGAAAAAAACGGCAGCCGAGCTTCTGCGCGCCGTCAACCCCGCATCCCTTTCCGCCTCCCCCTCCGACGCGCTCCGCTATCGGGGAGAGCCTTTCTTCCTTGCCGGCGACGTCTGCGCATCGCCCGCCTTTCCGGGGCGCTGCGGCTGGAGTCTTTACACCGGCGCGGCGGGATGGTATCAGAGGGCGGTGACGACGGTTCTTGTCGGGCTGAAGATAACCGCCGACTCCTTTACCGTCTCGCCGGCGCTCTCGGATGCCTTCCCCTCCTTCACGGTCAGGTTCACTCTCCGCGACACCGATTACACCCTCCGTGCGTCGCTGGGAGAGACCGACCGCTGGGTGCTGGACGGTAAAAATGTGAACAATCTGTTTTATTTTGATAAAAAGCCCCATTTGCTTGAAATAACAGTTGAAAAAAAAGCCGATCTGCGGTACAATAGAAGTTGTGAAATTCAAGACAGGAAAGAAGGATGATCGTTTGCCGACCGAACGGATTGTACTGGGAGACGGGGTGTATCTCAATCTTCTCCGCTGCGATAAATTCAAAACCAATTATCTGTCGGTGGATTTTCTCGCAAATCTAAGCCCCGAAAGAACGGCGGCCTACGCCCTGCTTCCGCCTGTTCTGACCAGGGGAACCGAGAGATTTCCCGACATGATCTCCCTCACGAGGGAGCTGGATATGCTCTACGGCTCGCGCATCTACCCTTCGGTCGCAGCGGCGGGAGACGTTCAGCTCTTCGGCTTTACAAGCAGCCCTCTCCGCAGCGAATACGCCGACGGAACCGACGTGACGGGGGAGGTGCTGCGCCTGATCGCCTCCATGCTGTCAAGTCCCAGATCGGTGGACGGCTGCCTCAGCAGCGCCTACACCGAAAGCGAAAAAAAGATCATGATCGACCGCATCCGCGCCCGCATCAACGACAAGGCTGCCTATGCCCTCCGTCGATGCAGCGAGCTGCTGTCGGAGGGGGAACTGTCGGCCATCCCTCTTCTGGGAACGGAGGAGCAGGCGGCGCGTGTCACCGCGCCCTTCCTCACAGAATGCCTCAAAACCGCAAGGGAATCCCTTCGGATCGAGCTGTATGCCATCGGAAGCTTTGATATCGGAAGGCTGACGGCTCTTGCGCGCGAGCTGTTCGTCCTGCCCGGCCGCCGCACGCCGGCTCCTCTTGTCACCGAGCGCAATCCCCGCCGTCATCACGCCCGCCGCATCACCGAAACCCAGCCGATCACACAGGCAAAGCTATGCCTCGGCTACAGGACGGGCTGCTATCCGGAAGACGAGGCGCTCCCCGCCTACTCGATGCTGACCGAGGTGCTCAGCGGCTCTCCGACCTCCAAGCTCTTCATGAACGTCCGCGAAAAGAAGAGCCTTTGCTACTACTGCCATGCCTCCTCCAATCTCCCGAAGGCCACGATGATCGTCTCAAGCGGAATCGATGCCGCCGACCGCGAGAGAGCGGAGGAAGCGATCATCGGGGAGATTGAAGCCTGCGCGCGGGGTGAGATCACCGACGAGGAGCTGGAGGCGGCGGGAAACAGCGTCGCCAATTCCATCCGCGCCATGTACGACGATCCCGCCGCTCTGAAGAGCTGGTATCTCGGCAGAGGCCTCTTCTCCCGGGCCATGGATCCCGACGCTTTTCTTGAAAAGCTCCTGTCCGTCACGCGGGATCAGATCGCGGAGGCTGCGCAGCGTCTCAGCCTCGATACCGTCTATTTCCTTGAGGGAAACGGGACGACGGAGGAAAATTCATCCGAGGAGGAAGATCACCTTGAATGAGCTTGTAAAAAGCGAGCTGCTCCGGGAGGCCTATTACCGGATCCGCCATGAAAGCGGCCTTGAGATTTATGTCTTTCCGAAGGATCTGGCGGTCACCTACGCGATCCTTGCCACCCGGTTCGGATCGGTTGACAACCGCTATCGGATCGACGGCGGGAGCGACACGGTGGAGATTCCCGACGGAACGGCGCATTTCCTTGAGCATAAAATGTTCGAAAACGAGGACGGCGAGGACACCTTTCAGAAGTTTGCCCGCACCGGCGCAGATGCCAACGCCTTCACCTCCTTCCGCAGCACCTCTTATGTCTTTTCCTGCACCGGGAAGCTTCCGGAGTCGCTTGAAATCCTGCTCCGCTCCGCCTTCTCGCCCTATTTTACCGATATGAACGTGAAAAAGGAGCAGGGCATTATCGCCCAGGAAATCCGCATGGGAGAGGATGATCCCAATGACATCTGCTTCCGCGAGCTGCTCTGCTGTCTCTATGAAAAAAGCAGCCTCCGCATCGATATTGCCGGAAGCGTCGAATCGATCTCCCGCATCACGCCCCGGCTCCTCTATGACTGTCACAGCGCCTTCTACAATCCCCGCAACATGATCCTCTGCGTCTGCGGCAGAGCCGATCCCGACGAAGTGACGGAAGTCGTCCGACGGGTGCTGTCGGACAGAAAGCCCCTCGAGGTCGTCAGCCTCCCCGCTCAAGAGCCGCCCGCAGTCTTCCGTCCCCGCGCCGAGCGCAGGATGAAGGTCTCAAAGCCCCTCTTCTGCATCGGCGTAAAGGATTCCGATATCAGCCCCTCTCCTGCAGAGCGAATGAAGAAAACCGCCGTCATGCAGCTCATCGCCTCCCTCTACTTCGGAAAATCCGGGGAGTTTTACAACCGGCTCTATTCCGACGG
The DNA here is from genome assembly GCA_944384585.1 of uncultured Clostridia bacterium. Taxonomy (GTDB): domain Bacteria; phylum Bacillota; class Clostridia; order Oscillospirales; family CAG-272; genus Colimorpha_A. The sequence continues at coordinate 6,632 of CALWTY010000027.1, forward strand.
GCTGATCTCCCCCTCCTTCTCCTGCTGGAGTCAGCATAACAGCGCCTTCTCCTTCTTCACTCTGAGCGGCGATTCCGATGATCCCGATCGGGTCTTCGAAGCCTTTTCCTCCCATGCCGCCGCCATTGCCCGCGCGCCTGTGCCGCGGGAGGATTTCGAACGCTGCCGGCGCTCCCTCTATTCCCGCTTTGTCAAGCTCTTTGACAGCACTGAGGATATCGCCGTCTCGCTGGTGACCGACTTTGCCGTCGACGGGGGCGACATCTTCGCCTACGGCGAGATCCTCCGCTCCCTCACGGCGGAGGATGCGGAGCGGGTGCTTCCCACCCTCTTCCGACCCGAAGCCTTCGCCATGTCGGTCGTGCGTCCTCTTCCCACCGATCAATGAAAGGAAGTTTGCAATATGGAAAAAACAACCTATATCTCCTTCCCCGGGCTGGGAATCGGAGAGTTCCGGGTCGATAACGTCGCCTTCACGGTCTTCGGCCGCAATGTCATGTGGTACGGCATCATCATCACCATCGGAATCATCGCCGCCTATCTCTACGTCAACTACCGTGCCAAGCACAACGAGCGGATCAAGAGCGACGATGTCATGGACTATGCCATCTATCTCGTCGTCTTCGGCATCATCGGCGCGCGGCTCTACTATGTTTTCACGAAATTCGACAACTTCAAGGGAGACACCTTCGGGGATACCCTCTACAACATCATTGCGGTATGGGAGGGCGGTCTCGCCATCTACGGCGGCATCATTGCCGGCTTCCTCGCCCTTGTGGTTGTATCCCTCGTCAAGAAGATCCGTCTCGGAAAAGCCCTTGACATGGTCGCCCCCGGCGTGATGCTGGGGCAGCTGATCGGACGATGGGGCAACTTCTGCAACGCCGAGGCCTTCGGCGGCGAAACCACCCTTCCCTGGCGTATGGGGCTCCGCGATGTCTCGGAGGAGAGCGCGATCTACGTCCATCCCACCTTTCTCTATGAATCGCTGTGGAATCTTCTGGGCTTTATTCTGATCAACATACTCTACAAAAGGAAAAAATTCGACGGGCAGAACTTTTTACTGTACATCTCCTGGTACGGCTTCGGCCGGATGTTCATCGAGGGGCTGCGGACCGATTCCCTTTATGTCGGGGATTTCAGAATCTCCCAGCTCGTCGGCTTCTTCTGCTTCTTCTTCGGCGCCGCGCTGCTGACGGCGATGCTGATCGTCACGCGGCTCCGCAAAAAGGACGCCGCCCTCGCCGCCGCGCTTGCCGATACCGGGGATGCCGTCCTCCTCCCCTCCGATCTGAAGACCGCGGCGGAATCGGAGAACGCTGCCGTGAAATCGGAGGATTCTGCCGCGGAATCAGACCCCGCCGACAGGCAACGGGCGGCGGGGGATGATACGGCGCAGGAGAATGATGCCGCGAAAAAGAAAGCCGCTCCCATGCCGGAAGCGGAGCAGCCGCTTCCCTCCGACAGGACGGAGGAGGCTCCCGCCCAAGCCCCCGCTCCTGCCGCCTCTTCCGAAGCGACGGAAAGATCCGCCTCCTTTGACATCTCGGCAGCCTATGCCGACGATGACGAGGAGGACGACGATCCCGCTTGACCCCCCGAAGAAACCCCAACTGCCGTCATGGATAAGAAAGGATAGAAAATGGCAACGATCATAAACGGAAAAGAAATTTCCAAAACCATCCGAGAGGAAATCGCGAAGGAGGTCGCAGCGCTTCCCCTCCGCCCCGGCCTTGCCGTCGTTCTGGTGGGAAACGATCCCGCCTCCGCCGTCTATGTCAGAAACAAGAACACGGCCTGCCGGGAGGTCGGGATCTACTCCGAGGTCTACACGCTCCCGGAGGAGACAACAAGAGAAGAGCTGCTCGGTCTGATCGCACAGCTCAATGAATCCCCCGCCATCCACGGCATCCTCGTCCAGCTCCCCCTTCCCCGCCACCTTGACCCGGAGGAGGTCATTATGGCGATCCGCCCCGATAAGGACGTCGACGCATTCCATCCCGTCAACGTCGGCAAGATCATGATCGGGAACTTCGACTTTCTACCCTGCACCCCCGCCGGCGTCATGGAGCTGATCCGCCGCAGCGGGATCTCCGTTGCCGGTAAAGAGTGCGTCGTCATCGGGCGGAGCAATATCGTCGGCAAGCCGCAGGCCATGCTGCTGCTTCATGAAAACGCCACCGTCACGGTCTGCCATTCCCGCACGGTCGGGCTGAGCGAGGTCTGCCGCCGCGCCGATATTCTGGTCAGCGCCGTCGGAAAGGCGGGCTTCGTCACCGCCGACATGGTCAAGGAGGGCGCCGTCGTCATCGACGTCGGCATGAATCGCGATGAAAACGGCAGGCTCTGCGGCGACGTGGACTATGACGCGGTTGCCGCCAAAGCATCCTATATCACCCCCGTTCCCGGCGGTGTCGGGCCGATGACCATCACGATGCTCCTCAAGAATACCGTCACCGCGGCGAAGCGGATCGGCGGAATTTCCTGAATTTACAAAAAGTTAACATTTGGCGGCGCACATTTTCCGAAGGCTTCTTGACAAATCCGCCGCCCGAATGGTATAATAATTCCTGCCGCTTGATCTACGGGTCCTTGAAAAGCCTTCGGCTGCCCGTATCAGCGAGTCTGCGGTTTGATTCCGCACTTGGAAAGTGAGGTGCTTTTCGTGTTTGCAGTGATCGAAACAGGCGGAAAGCAGTACAAAGTTACCGAGGGTGACGTTGTTTTTGTAGAAAAACTCGACGTCAACGAAGGGGAGACGGTTGTCTTTGACAAGGTTCTTGCCGTTTCTCTCAACGATTCCTTTTCGGCCGGTGCTCCGTACGTGGAGGGCGCTACCGTGACCGCCAATGTCGTCAAGAACGGCAAGGCCAGGAAGATCCATGTCTTTAAGTACAAGGCAAAGAAGAATGAGAAAAAGAAAATGGGCCACAGACAGCCCTACACCAAGGTCCAGATCGTAACCATCAGCGGCTGAGCCGTCGGCTATGGTCAAGATCACATTCTTCAAAAGAGACGGCGTTTACTACGGCTTCCGTGAAACCGGCCATGCCGAATTCGACGATGTCGGCAAGGATATCGTCTGCGCGGCGGTGTCGGCCATGACGATGCTGGTGATAAACGCGATTGAAGTCTCGTACGCTTCGAGCGTTGAATATTCGATCGACGAGGATACCGCTGATATCGAGGTCAGAGCCTACGGCGCTCTGCCGGGAAACAGCGAGGAGTTCGCCAAGCAATACGCGATCTCCGGGCTGATCCAGGCCTATTACCTGCAGCTCATCGATATGCTGGAGGACTACGACGAATATCTCAATGTCGAGGAAGCAGAGGACTGAAAGGTTCACAAAGCCCATCTATCAAATCAAAACGGAGGTAGCAACGATGTTGAAGCTCAGCTTGCAATTTTTTGCACATAAAAAGGGTGTCGGTTCCACCAAGAACGGACGCGACAGCGAGTCGAAGCGTCTCGGCGTGAAAAAGGCGGACGGACAGAGCGTGACGGCCGGCAATATTCTGGTCAGACAGCGCGGAACTCATATCCATCCCGGAAAGAACGTCGGACGCGGCTCTGACGATACCCTCTTCGCCCTGATCGACGGAAAGGTCAAATTCGAGCAGCTTTCCAAAGACAGAAAGCGCGTCAGCGTATACGGTAACTGATCCGCACATGATCCCGTGCCCCGCTTCGGCGGGGTACGTTTCTTTTTTCCGACATATTTCTCTTATTTTACGCAAACCGGTTGACAATCCGACAGGAAATGTGATACTATAATATATCATCATGCCATTTTTATATTTTCATATCGGACGTGAAAAAGTTTTTTGCACACTTCCTACAATTTGTCGCAGATCGCTTACTCGTCCGCAGACAGAGCAAAACCCTGACAGGAGGTCCACAAATGAAATATTTATTTATCGGAAACAGCTTCACCTACTTTAATGATATGCCCTATACCTTTCAGAATATGATCAGAACGACGGATCCCGACGCCAGGGTCGACTCCCTGGCCTACGGCGGGTATTCTCTGTCGCAGTATGCCGACGAGACGACGGAGGTCGGGAAGATGACCATCTCCAAGATCGTTTCCTACGATTGGGATCGGATCATCCTTCAGGAGCAGAGCCTCCTTCCCTGCACAAAGCCGGAGCTGTTTCTCGAGGCCGTCGAGAAGCTATGCGCCATCATCTCCCAGATCGGGGCTAAGGTCGTCCTCTATCAGACCTGGGCCTATCAGGACGGCTCCGAAAAGCTGGCCGAGACCGGTATGAGCTACGACGAAATGACGGCGCGCCTCAAGGATTCCTACCGGGCGGCGGCGGAGAAAACCGGCGCGGTCGTCGCGCCCGTCGGGGAAGCGTTTGCCGCCGTTATGAAATCGGATCATATCACCCATCTGATCAACCATAACGACAACTATCACCCCTCCGCCTCCGGCAGTTATCTCGCCGCCTGCATCCTCTTCCGCACCATCACAGGCAAATCGACCATCGGCCTTCCCTGCCCCTCCAACGTCTCCCTCTACAATCTTTCCGTCATTCAGAAGTTCTCCGACGGGTTTCCCCCGTTGACTTAAAGAAAGGAATAGCACTTGAAGATCATTACCCTCAATCTCAACCCCGTCTACGACATTTTCTACCGTGTCCCGCAGTTCCGCCCCTACAAGGAAAACATCGCCGACTCGGTTTCGGTCTTTATCGGGGGAAAAGGGACCAACGTCTCAAGAGCGCTTCGCGCCAACGGCTATCACAGCACTGCCTTTATCCTGCTGGGACGGGAAAACTGCCAGATCTTTACCGAAAAGCTCCGCGAGGAGGGGATCGACGCACGCTTTTTCTATACGGAAGGTCGCCTGAGAGAAAACGTGACGGTTCTGTCCGACGGCATCCCGGAAACCCGCATCTGCATGAACGATTTTTCCACCGACGCAAACACCCTCGACCTGATTCTGTCGGAGATCGCCCGCGAGGCCTCCCGCGACAGCGTCATCGTCTGCTCCGGTAAATTTCCGAAGGGGATCGGGGCGGAGGAGGCGATCTCCTTTGTCAGGGAGCTGAAACGCCTGTCCGATCGCGTCGTGCTGGATTCCAATACCTTCACCGCCGCGCAGATCATCGAGATCGCCCCCTGGCTCATCAAGCCGAACGAGGAGGAGATCGAGGCGCTGGCAGGCCGCTCCTTCGACGATCCCGACTCCCTGTTCGAGGCGGCACGGTCGCTCCGGGACGGGGGGATCGGCAATATTCTGATCTCCCTCGGCGGAAAAGGCGCCGTCTACAGCGGCGAGCTGGGAGAATGCGCCGTCTCCGTCCCCGTCATCCGCCCTCTCTCTACCATCGGTGCTGGCGACAGCACCGTTGCGGGGTTTCTCGCCGCCTTTTCCGAGAACGCAGGACTCGCAGAATGCCTGCGGCGTGCCTGTGCCTTTGGCTCGGCCGCCTGCCTTGAGCCCGGGACAAATCCTCCCCGTCCCGACAACGTCGCTTCCCTTGAGGAGCAGATCGGAATCAGAATCCGCAACTGACGCGGCTCATATCCGGATCAAATCGGCTTCTCCCGCGCGATAACGCAGAGAATGCCTTGAAAGAATGGCTTCCGAGGTCAGTTCCGACTTCGGAAGCTTTTTTCTTGATCGCTTTTCCTGTTTTCCGCACCGGGCAGGAGACGGCAGGGGCTGCTTCGGATCGCCCCGAAAAGCCTCACCCCTGTAAAACCGACATTTCCGATCCTCCCGCCGAAGGCAGTCGGCTCCTCCGTTCCGGCGGCACATCGTTGCAATCCGTTATGCTTCTGCCTTCCTCTTTTTCCGTCATCCTACACGCAATAATTTCCCTTAACGGCGTGAAAACAGTACGGACTTGACATTGACCTTCCCGGCAAAATATATTATAATATAGATATCGGTATATCGAATACCGATATCAAGTCAATTGTGAGGAAAGAAAATGAATTATACGGCATGGGACGGGTTTCATCCGGGCGTATGGCAGGATGAGATCAATCTGCAGGATTTTATACAGAAGAATTACACCCCATATACCGGCGACGAGCAATTTCTTGCCCCCGCCACACAGAGAACCTCCGCCATGATGGCGCGTCTGAACGCGCTTCTGAAGCTGGAGCAGGAGCGGGGCGGCGTTCTGGAGGTCGACACCCACACCGTCACCTCCGTCACCAACTATCCTGCCGGCTATCTTGACCGCGACAACGAGATCATCGTGGGTCTGCAGACCGACAAGCCGCTGAAGCGGGGCGTCAATCCCTTCGGCGGAATCAAGATGACAAGAAAAGCCTGCGAAGCCTACGGCTATACCCTCTCCGACGAGGTCGAGAAGGAATTCACCTATCGCACCACTCACAATGACGGCGTTTTCCGCGTCTATAATGCCGATATCCGCGCGGCGCGGCACTGCGGCATCATTACCGGTCTTCCCGACGCCTACGGAAGAGGACGGATCATCGGGGATTATCGTCGGGTCGCCCTCTACGGTCTTGACTTCCTCATCGAGCAGAAGCAGAAGGACAAGGATCGCATCGCAAACGAGCTGCTCGACGCCGAGAAAATCCGTCTGTTGGAGGAACTGTATCAGCAGATCGCCTTCCTTAAGAAGACGGGGGAAATGGCGAAGATGTACGGCTATGATATCTCAAAGCCCGCCGTCAACGCCAAGGAAGCGGTGCAGTGGCTCTATTTCGGGTATCTCGCCGCCATCAAGGAGCAGAACGGCGCGGCGATGAGCCTCGGTCGGACCGGAACCTTCCTTGACATCTACTTCACCAGGGATCTTGAAAAGGGAGTGCTGACGGAAAGTCAGGCGCAGGAGATCCTCGACGATTTTGTCATCAAGCTGCGGATGGCGCGTCATCTCCGGACGCCGGAATACAACGAGCTGTTCGCCGGCGATCCGATGTGGATCACCGAATCGATCGGCGGCATGGGCTGCGACGGAAGGACGCTTGTCACCAAAACCTCCTTCCGCTTCCTCAACACCCTCTATAACCTCGGCCCCTCCGCCGAGCCGAACCTCACCGTTCTCTGGTCCTCTGCCCTCCCGAAGGCCTTCAAGCGCTTCGCCGCCAAGGTCTCCTGCGACACCGACTCGATCCAATATGAAAACGACGACGTCATGCGCCCGCAGTTCGGGGACGACTACGGAATCGCCTGCTGCGTCTCCGCCATGCGCATCGGCAAGGATATGCAGTTCTTCGGCGCAAGAGCCAATCTCGTCAAGCTCCTGTTGATGAGTCTCAACGGAGGACGCGACGAGAAGAGCGGACAGCAGATCGCCCCCGCATCCGAGCCGTATGACGGTGAATATCTGGACTATGACCGCGTGACGGAGATGCTTGACCGCTATCGTCCGTGGCTCGCCAAGACCTATGTCACCGCCATGAACATGATCCACTATATGCACGACAAATACGCCTATGAGAAGACGCAGATGGCACTTCACGATACCGATGTCCATCGCTTCATGGCCTTCGGCGCGGCGGGGCTGTCGGTGCTTGCCGATTCCCTTTCCGCCATTCGCTACGCCAAAGTGCGGGTCAAACGCAACGAGAACGGGCTGATCACCGATTTCGAGACGGAGGGGGAATACCCCACCTACGGAAACGACGACGATCGCGTCGATATGCTCGCCGTCGAACAGATCGAGAAGTTCCTCGCAGAGCTTCGAAAAATCCCGACCTATCGGGACGCGGAGCATACCCTGTCGATCCTCACCATCACCTCAAACGTCGTCTACGGGAAGAAGACCGGCTCCACCCCCGACGGGCGGAAGGCGGGGGAGCCCTTCGCTCCCGGCGCCAATCCGATGCATAACCGCGAGCGGAACGGCGCGCTGGCCTCCCTCAACTCGGTCGCAAAGATTTCCTATGATCTCTGCAAGGACGGCATTTCCAACACCTTCTCCATTGTTCCGCAGGCGCTCGGCAACGACGTTGAGACGCGGTATGCCAATCTATCGGATATCATCGACGGCTATTTTGCCAAGATGGCACAGCACATCAACATCAACGTTCTCAACCGCGAAACGCTGATTGATGCAATGGATCACCCGGAAAAGTATCCCAATCTCACCATCCGCGTGTCGGGCTATGCGGTGAACTTCCACAAGCTGTCAAGAGAGCAGCAGCGGGAAGTGATCTCCCGCACCTTCCACGAAGCCCTTTGATGACGGGACGAATCAGCTCCCTGCAGAGCCTCGGAGCGGCGGACGGGCCGGGCGTTCGCTATCTGATCTTCCTTCAGGGCTGCCCGCTTCGCTGTATCTATTGCCATAACCCCGAAACCCGGGAGGGGGAGGCGGCGCTCACCCTGACGGCGGAGGAGCTGTTTGAGCGGATTCTCCGCTATCGCGCCTATTTCGGGGAAGCCGGCGGCGTGACCGTCAGCGGCGGTGAGCCGCTGCTTCAGAGCGACTTCGTCTCCGAGCTGTTCGCCCTCTGCCGGAGCCATTCCATTCACACGGCGCTTGACACTTCCGGGATCGGGGGAGACGGCAATATCGAACGTCTGCTGTCGCTGACCGACCTCGTTCTCTGCGATCTGAAATTCACGACGGAGGAGCGCTATCGCCGCTTCTGCCGCGGCAGCCTTCGGGAGGTACAGGACTTCCTCGCCCTTACCGAGCGCCTCGACCGACCTCTTTGGATCCGCCATGTTGTCGTTCCGTCGCTGACCGATTCTCCCGAGGAGATTGACCGCCTGGTTGAGCTCGCGACGGCTGTCCGTAATCTCAGAAGGATCGAGCTGCTCCCCTTCAGAAAGCTCTGTCTTTCCAAATATCAGGCGCTGGGGCTTCCCTTCCTGCTGGCCGACACCCCGGAGTGTGACGCCGACACCATTACCGCCCTCTCCGCCCGTATCCCGCCGCAGCTTCGTCAGCCCTGTTTGTGATACAAATCAGCCCGCCCTGCGCAAAGGATGCGCGGGGCGGGCTTGCTTGTAAGGCGGCGATCAGTCCTCAACCGCCGCTTTTCTTGCAAAGATCGGATAAATCAGTGCCGGGTCGAATTTCGGTGTTCTGTCGTAGGTGTAGAGCCCGTTCTGCTCCTGCTCGACGTCGGTCAGCTGTGTATAGCAGAGCGCGAACATTCTCGGATGGTCCATCAGCACATCGGTCAGCCCCTTCAGACGGGTAAGGAACTCCTCCTCGGTCTTCGGCGCGTCGCCGTAGCCCCATCCCTCCTTATCCGTCCAGCGGATACCGCCGTACTCGCTGACGAAGAAGGGGAGCTTGCCGTCGTAGTGCTGCCGTTTCGAGCAGTGATCGATATGCGATCCGTCGACCGCCAGCTTCTCGTAATGGGAGGCCAGGATCTCGGGATTCTGCTGATAGTTATGAACGTCATAGATATCGGTCACGACATGATAGTTTCCGCTGGTATCGATGCAGGGGCGGGTCGGGTCGGCCGCCTTGGTGGCATGGTAAACGAGCGCCAGGCAATCGTCAAACTGCTTTCTGCCGTTCTGATCCCATGTCTCGTTCAGAGGACACCAGCCGATGATGGAAGGATGATTGAAGTCCCGATCCACCTCCTCCAGCCATTCGGGCAGAATTCCGTAAATCGAATCGGCATAGGTGTGATCAAGTCCCCAGTTGGGATATTCTCCCCAGACCAGATAGCCCTTGCGGTCGGCGTGATAGAGGAAGCGCTCCTCGAAGACCTTTTCATGAAGTCTTGCGCCGTTAAAGCCCATGGCAAGCGAGCGGTCGATGTCGGCCGCAAGCTCCCGGTCGGAGGGGGCGGTATAGATGCCGTCGGGGTAGAAGCCCTGATCGAGAATCAGGCGCTGGAAGACAGATTTGCCGTTGAGGAAGAACTTATAATCGCGGTAATCGATGCTTCTCAAGCCGAAATAGCTCTTGACCTGATCCTCGCCGTAGGTGAGAACGAGATCGTAAAGTCCTCCCTTTCCGACCTCCCAGAGATGCTCCTCGGCAAGAGGCATGGTCAGGGTGAGCTGCTCTCCTTCGGATTCGGCGCTGACGCTCCCCATCGGCTTTCCGTCGAAGAACGCCTCGGCCTTGAAGCAGGCCGCTCCCTCAAGCTCGGCAATCATCGTCAGGCTGCGACCGGCAACCGAGGGATAATAGCGCACCTTTCTGATATGGGTCTTGGGGACGAATTCCAGCCATACGGTCTGCCAGATTCCGGTGGTGCGGGTGTAATCGCAGGCGCGGGAATAGTACTCCATGCACTGTTTGCCGGAGGGAATCATCCGGCTTCTCTCGTCATCCTCGGCATGAACGGTGATCGTGTTTTCCCCGATGTGAACGGCGTCGGTGATGTCGATGCAGAAGGAGACATATCCTCCCTTATGAGAGCCGCAGCGCTTGCCGTTCACATAGACCGTTGCCAGATAATCGACGGCGCCGAAGCGGGCAAAGACATATCCTCCCGTCTGCTCCTCCGTGAGCGTAAACCTGCGCTTGTACCAGACGGAATACATGAAATCCTTGTCCTCGATCCCGGAGAGCTTGCTCTGCGGGCAAAATGGGACGTTGATGACGCGGTCGAAGGAGACGCTGTCTTCATACAGCTTACGCGCCGCGCCGCTGTTTCCCCGATCGATCTCAAACTGCCATTCTCCGTTCAGGTTCATCCATGCATCCCGCCGGAATTGAGGCTTCGGATGTTCTGTTCTGTAAATCATACTGATTTCCTTTCCGATCGTAGATTTTCCGAATCGCTGTTTTCATTATAGCGGGTTCGGTATTATTTTTCAAGGACATAATGTCCGATTTTATTGACATATCCTACTGCAAATGGTATACTGTTTATGAGAACGGGAGGGCATTGTCATGTTCAGAATCGAATCGATCCGCCACACCTGGCCGGAGAAGCCGGTCTTCGTCATCGACCGTCCGAGCGGCCACAGCCACTATACCTTCCTGCATTTTTTCAACAGCGTCGAGCTGCTCGTCGGCGGGGAAATGATCCGCACCTCTCCTCACGCCTGCATCCTCTATTCCCCCGGCACGCCGCAAAAATTCATCAGCCGCCAGCCCCTCGTCCACGATTGGATTCACTTCTCCGGTGATCTGAGCGGGGAGCTGTCAGCGGCAGGGCTGCAGACCGACCGCGTGTTCTACCCTTCCCCCTTCGATTTTATCACCGAGATCACTCGGGAATGCGAGGCGGAGTTTTTTGCTTCCCGCACCAACCGCGAGGCCATGCTGACGCTCAAGATCAGAGAGCTGTTTCTCAAGCTGCAGCGCGCGGAAGCGGGGGAGATCGGCGCTCCCGTCGATCTTGATACCGGGGAGAGGCTGCGAAAGCTGCGGGCGCAGGTCTTTTCCTCCCTGTCGCACAATTGGACCGTTTCGGAAATGGCGCGGGCGGTCAGTTTCAGTGAGTCGCGCTTCTTCTGTGTCTATAAAGCAGCCTACGGGTCCTCTCCCGTAGAGGATCTCATCCACGCCCGCATCGACATTGCGAAACGGCTGCTCTCCACCGGGAACGCGCCCCTGTCCTCCGTTGCGGAGCAGCTCGGCTACCGAAATCTCAGTCATTTCAACCGACAATTCAAGGGAGCGGTCGGAATGGCGCCCGGCGCATATCGCCTCCTCTGCCGCGAGGGGAAGGAGGTCGGTCCCGACTGAATCCGCAGCCGATCCCGAACCCCTTCCCCCAAGAGCGTCCCCCTCCCGATCCAACGACAAGCCGCCCGCAGCCTTTGCTTCGGGCGGCTATGTGATCGATCAGATTGCGTTTCTCCTGTCGGAGGGGATCCTCCGGCGGAAGAGGAGATTACTGCAGCTCCGCGATGAACCAAGTCTCCTTGACTCTGGTATTGATGGTTGTCTTCGGGAGATCGCTAACCGCTTCCTCGCGCTGATCATCGCTGTTGAGCAGATCATAGCAGAGGCGGAAGGTGTCATCACACTTGAGCAGCTTCTTGGGAATGGCAAGCTCGTAGATCACGCCGTTGTCCATATCCTTCCGATCGTCAACCGTGCCGTCGACGTAAACGTAGCAGCGGATGCCGGCCTCGGCGGGATCGATCTCGGTCTTCTCGCCGGAGGTAGGCTTTTCCTTGTAGATGATCTCGGTGATCCCCTCGTTTCCGACGGTGATCCGGTAGAAGCTCTCGTCGCCGCTGTCAAGATAGAACTCCATGGCGTCGGCCGACATGAGAATCTTATCCAAACGCTCCGCGAGGATGTAGAGATTCTCGTCGTCGTGTCCCACACGCACCGCCGCCTGCGCCTGGGCATCGCTTCCACAGAAGAGCGCGTCTGTGTTGTTGTCCCATTCGGAGGTGTCAGCGATCATCGAAGGCGTCATCTTACCCGCGCGGATGTTATGGTTCAGATACGCCCTGACCACCTGGATGCGGAAATTCTCGGTTTCGCGGTTCCCCGTTCCGACCGGGAAGACGATGCTGTGGGAGTCAACCACCTCGCAGCTGCCCCAAATACCGCTCTTCTGAATCGCGATCTCCTCTTCGAAGATATTTCGTCCCGTACAGTCGGCAAGGCGATAGCGTTTTCCGTGCATACTCTGGTAGGACATCACGACCTCACCGGAGGGGAATTGGTCGATATACGGTCCGCCGGAGGAGAAAATGTTGTTCACACGATCCTCAGGCCCCGTCTCGGTCATGGTAAGCTCTTCCTCAAAGTAGTTGTCGTAATAGGCAATCGACATATAGCACGCGCCGTCACGCTCAAGCTGCGATTCCGCCGTCAGCACGATCGTGCCGTTATTCAGCTGTGCCGCAACCGGCATCTGGTCGGTATAGAGCGTCACGCCGTTTGGCCAGACGTAGCCTGTGTTCTGCCGCATCACATACTGGGCAAGATAGGGCGCGCCCGTTACATGGGGCGTCCAGGTCTTGCCGCCGTCCTTGGAGCGGACGATGGCAATTCCGCTGGAACGATAATAGTGATTCTCGACGCCAAGTTGATAGAGGCTGGGCGCGGTGCTGGTAAAGAAGGCGTAGATCTCGCCGTTGTCGGCGCAGAGAAGGCTCGGCTCCCAGTTTGTGCCGATGTAGATCCGCTGCTCCTCCGACCAGGTCTTGCCGTTGTCCTCCGAGATCTTGATCGACACGCCGCTTTCCCCGATACAGTTGACGTAGTATTTTCCTTCGGGCCGGTAAGAGGTGATGCAGATGATCCGTCCGTCGGGAAGAACACAGGCGTCAGGGGTCATGTAAAGAACATCGACAGTTTGACCGTCAATCACCGTCTTGCCGCGCGGAAAGACGACGGTGGGCTTGCTCCAGGTGATGCAGTCCTTGCTGGTAGCGCAATAGATGCTGCTTCCCTGATAGAAATCATGAAAGATCATGATATATGTCCCGTCCTTCAAGGTCTTGATGCGGGGATAGTAGCCGCTGATTCCGCCGAGCTCCTGCGTTGTCATGATATAGCTTTCACGCTGATTGATCTCAAGCGAGCTGTACTGCTCTTTTCCCGCATGGGAATCGAGGGTATGCCCGACGGTATTCAGCTCCGAGATCGAGTGGATATGCCGCTCGATTGCGGAATCGGGGGTTTTATTGGTGTCGGATGTCTGATCGTTCATAGGATCTCCTTTGCTGCACCCGTAAATGATTGCGACGGACAAAACCATCAGCAGAAGCGCCGTCGTTCCTCGAAATATGGATCGTCTGTTTCTCATTTGGCTGGATATTCCTTTCGTTGTTCAAGCGCGGAAGCGCCCATTGCCTCCTCAGGTTCTGGGATCGGTTGTCAGCACCTTGCAGTCGGTCGGAACAAACATACCGGTCTTGTCAAAGCCGACCCACTCGTTGGCGGAATCAACGCCTTCAAGGGAACCCTCGATCTTGAAATTATAGACGGTGCATCCCTCCAACACCGCATTGACGCTGTCAACACGGCCGAGCGCGTACCCGAGCAGGGTGAACGACTTTCCGGGCGCGTCAAAGCGGACGGTAATGTCATAGGCATGGCAGTTGCTGACCAGAACGTCGCCAAAGCTGCATCCGAACATTCCCATATATACGCCGTCGTTGTGTCCTTCCGGGGGATTGATGATAAAGGTTGCGTCCGAAACGGTCAGGTCTTTGACTTCGGCGCCGTTTGAAAGGCCGGCAAAGAAGCCGTAGAAGGATTGGGGCTGGGTCTGATGCATTCCGTCCGCTCCCTCCACCACAAAGTTCTTTACGGTGTGATCCTGTCCCTCAAAGAAGCCGCGGAAGGAGCCGCTCGAGCCGAGCGGGATAAAGTGCTGACCGTTGAGGTCGATGTCGTTTTCAAGGAAGACGGAGCAGCCGTCAAACTTATCGCCGCCGAGCAGCTGATTCGCGTCGTATCCGACCTCGTCGGAGACCTCTCCGTCGCCGTTGGTGTCAAGAACCAGCATATAGTTGGCGTCATAATAGAAGGATTTGCCGGTATCCAGCGCCAGATTCAGCAGGGTGAGACCGTAGAGATCGTAGGCGTCGGCAATGCGATAGCCGGTCCTGTAATCGCCGTTGACGTACCAATCGAAGCAGGCGCTCTTGCCGTCCCAGGGCTGGGTCTTGTCAAAGGGAGGAATGGTCGGCTTGGGTTCGGTATCGACAGGGGCAGTCGATGTTACGGCACTGCTCTCATCAGGCTGTTGTGTGCCCTCCGCCGTCGTCCCCGCCGGTTCCGTCGTTCCCGCATCGGCAGCGGAGCCGGAGGGTGTCGAAGTTCCCTTCCCGTCGTCCTTATCGCCGCTGCATCCTGTCGCAAGTGCCAGGACCGTCATCAGCGCCAAAATATAAACCAATATCTTTTTCATATAAAGTTACCCTTTCCTTTCTGAAGCTTATGTTCCATCGAATCGTATCGGACGTTAAAACTTGCCTATCTTCTCAAGAACGTTGACCAGATGCTCCCCGAACCGATTGCCGAGGATGATCATCCCCGCCGCATCGTAATGACCGTGGTCGGTATTGTCGAGGTCGTAGGTCAGATCGTAGGTGCCGAAATAGGAGGCGTTTTCCCGAGCATTGCAGAACCGCTGCTTCGCCTGATTCATGGCGGTATGATTGCGCCAGAAGGTGCTGATCCCCGCCTGAATCACCGCCATGCCCTCCGCACCGTTGGGAAGATAGTCGGAGAATTCCTTACAGAAGCCGTCAAGCAGCGCCCCGAACAGCTCGTTATATCCCTCAAAGCGGGAGTCATAATTCGTTCCGCCGCGGGTCGCGTCGCTCTCCCCCTGCATCCAGAGGAAGCCGATGATCTCTGCTTTGCTCCCGTCCTCCTCCAAAACCCCGAGCGCCTGCTTTGTAAAATCCAGCATCTCGGTATAGAGGCTGTTCGGTGCAAGGGTGATGGGATTCCACATCTCGCAGAGATTGGAGCCGCCCGTTGCGCACTTGATGATATAGAATTCCTCCCCGGGGAAGCGCTGATCGAGGTATTCCGCCAGCCCGACCTCAGGGCCGAAGGTCTCGTTCGCGTCCTTCTTCACGCCGTAGCCGAAAGTGACCGGCAGAAAGTCGTCTGTCTTCTCCGTAGTTGCGATATAGGGGTTGTGGCTGTACATCATTCTGATGTTTTCCCATCCGCGCCGCGCTTTCATAACCCTTTCGGGAGAGATCTTCTTCTGGGCGTCGGGCAGATATTTCGTTTGGGAATGACCGACGGCATTGGATTGGCCGACGATCATGATCACTCGTTTTACTTTGGGTTGGGGGGCGTTGGTTTCTTCGGGATTGATCCCGCTCGTCTCCGCCCGGCTTTCCGAGCCGGAGTCGGTCGCAGCGTCCTCTCCCCCATTCCCGGAGCAGCCCGGGAAGGTCAGCAGCGCCGACAAGCACAGACCGAGCATGATCCCCCTCCTTAATAATCGATTCATCATATGATAGGTTCCTGTGTCCTTTCTACCCCGCCGTCGGGATATCGCGGGCTCACCCCGCATTCTCCCGGAAGCGGCGGTCAAAGCCTTCCCGCATCCTCCGGCGTCTTGATCAGGGTCTCACCGAAGCGATTACCGAGCAGGAACATCGCCGCGGCATCGAAATGTGCGTGATCCGAGTTGTCAAGGTTGGTGGTAAGGTCGTAGGTATTGAAGAACGCGGCATTCCCGCGCGCTACGCAGTAGCGCCTTTTTGCTTGATTCATCGCAGTATGACGAGGCCAGAAGGAGGTCATCCCGGCCTGGATCAACGCCATTCCCTCCGGTCCGTCTGGCAGGTATTCGGCAAATTTCTCACAGAATCCGTCAAGCAGCTTCTCAAAAAGCGTATTATACGACTCGAACCGAGAATCATGATAGTCTCCGCCTCTTGAACAGTCCGACTCCCCTTGATTCCAAAGAAAGCCGATGATCTCCACCTTGCTGCCGTCGCTTGTCAGCTTTTTCATCGCCTTGTCGGTAAACCGCAGCAGATCGGCATAGAGGCTCGCTTCACCCGTCGTTTCGGGATTCCACATGGCAAAGAAATCGGATCCGCCCGTCGCGCACTTGATGATGTAGAATTCCTCGCCGGGGAAACGTTCATTGAGATATTCCGCCAGCCCCACCTCCGGGCCGAACGCCACGTCGGTGAACTTCAGCCCGTAGCCGAAGGTGACAGGCAGAAAGTCGTCTGACGCATCCTTGGAGCCGTTGAAGGGATTGTTGCTGTACATGATGCGGATATTCTCCCAGCCCTTTTCGGCGCGCTCCACCCGTTCGGCGGAAATCTTGTTCTGCGCATCGGGCAGAAACTTTCTGAAGGAATGCCCGACGGCATTGGACTGCCCGGAAAGTATGATCACGCGCTTGACTTGATCCTGCGGAGATGTCGATGCGTCATCGGTGGTCTTTTCGGTCGTCTGCGATGCAGAGCCGGCAAGCGTCCCGCTCTGCGTATCACTGCTTCTGTCAGAACCTCCTCCGACTGCGCAGGCAAGGAGGGAGAAGGACAGGGTGACGCTTTGGCAGATCAGCGCAGTCCGCCTTATCCAATTACTCATCATTTGTTTCCTTTCGATCCGAGGGCGCTTCCCCGCCCCGCAGCACGGGGACGGGGATCGCCTTTAGTCCGGATTATGCTGTCCGTCTGCTGCGGATGACAAGCACAATGCCCGCCGCGCAAAGCAGAGCAACGATCGGCAGCACGAAGAAGCCATCGGAGGTAGGAGGCGTTGTTTCGGAGCCGGGCTGGGAACCGGGCTCCGAGCCGGGAACTGACTCGCTGCCCGAGCCTTCCTGCTTCACCGAGAAGGTGACGTTTTCCCAGGAAGCTGTATTGGAGTTTGCGTTCGTGATACCCACAAGGCCGCCCTCATAGGTCTGGACTTCAACGCCGGCCGCCGCATTCACCTGGTAATCGGTGACCGAGATATTCTTGGTTGTACCGACTTTGGTATCATAGCATCCGTAGATCGGGCCGACACGAGGCTTGTAGGTCGCGCCCTCTTCCTTCGTTATATTCACTGTCATTCTCTTCACGGTGATGTCGATGCAGCTTCCGCCCTTGTTGGGATGGATGTACGCCGCAACGCTGCCGACGTCGATCCGGGTAGCGGATTTCAGAACATTGACGTCATACACGATGTTCTCGATCTTGAGATTTTTGATCACGGCGCCGACCCCCACCGTTCCGAACAGGGCGAAGTAATACTGCCCGGCGTTGACCTCATTTTTGGAGGAATCGGTCGTAACGTAGTAATTCTTCACGGTAAAGCCGCTTCCGTCGAATGTACCCTGGAAGGAGCCGGTCGCGCCGATCGGAGCAAAGGGCTTGGAGGCAAGATCGACATCGCCTGCCAGCTTGATGGTCTTCCCGGCGAACGCCGAGCCCTTGGTCGTCTTGGTTCCGTCCTCCGCGACGGTTCCGTCCTCACGGTATTTGGTGTTCGCGTCGCGGTGATTGACAAGATAGGCAAAGCCGGCAAACTCCTCCGCGGTGGTGATGGTGAAGGTAGCGGCGGAGGGATCCTTTGCATACCAAAGGACGTTCATCTTGCTTCCGTCCCATACCGAAGCGGCAGAGGCGGTGATCCCGCCGAGCGTTGACAGTGCGGAGAGAATCAGACTGATTGCGAGGATAACTTGCAGAATTTTTCTTGTTTTCATGATTTATCTCCTTTTATTTTTAGATTCTTTCAGGAATAGCTGCTCTCCATATCTCTCATCTTCTCAATATACATATCGAAGTTTCTCATCCAGACGGTCTTCTTCGACGCAATGGTGGACATCCACGACGAATTGTTGTTGCGGATCGCATCGTAAATCATCGTAGCGTTGCCGAGGATGAGATGCAGGGAGTAGCCGTAGTCAAAGGCGATGCTGTTGCGGATCAGATCGAAGGTCTGCTTGGTCTCCTCCGTCGCATCTGAGTAACGAACCTTCATCGCCGTCTCAAAGTAAGCGGGCATGATGTGATCATAGCTGGTGCTGGCGATACATTCCATAACCGCTCCGGCAAAATCCGGATCGGAGCAGGTTCTCATGATGCCGTAGGAAATGAAGGTACCGCGGGAAAGGGTGGCGTATTCGTCATCCTCCTCCCATTTCGGGAGAGGAATGACCTGAAAGTCTCCGGAGATCTCATTATAAAGGGAGGCGGAATCGTCAAGCTCCGCGGAAATAAAGAGAGAGCGTCCTGAAAGGAAGATGTTCGTATAGGTTTTTTCCTGCGTATTGTTCATATCGAAGCTGCCGACGCACATCTTATTGTCGTTGAACAGCTCGACGAGAAACTCAACCACGTCAACGGCATGCTCCGACCCGATAGTAAGATCATAGCCGCCGTCGGAGTTGGGGGTGAAGACCTGCACGCCGGCACTTCTGACCATCTGGGAGGAATGGTTTCCGTTCCGGCAGACCAGACCGAAGGTATCCTGATCGAGGTTGACGTTGTTCGGGTCCGCGCCGCTGTAGCAGCGGCGGGCGAATTCCTGCAGCTTTTCATAGGTCCAACCGCCCTCCAGCGCAAGCTGCTGCACGTTTCCGATCTGATAATCCGCCGCGAGGCTGATGTCATAGAGCATACATCCGACCGTTTTCAGGAAGGAGATGCCGGCGTCTCCGCCTATGTAATAGAGGTGACCGTCAATTGCAGCGCCGTTGACGAAGGACTGAAGCCAATAGGGCTTGGTAAAGTCAAAATATTTGACCCCGTTCAGATCGATCATCGCACCGCTTTCCGCCGTCACGGGGCTGTGTCCCGTCATTTCACCCACAATGTCAAATTCATCGGCGTTGGCAAGGAATCGATTGACGACATAGTTGCTGTATTCCGCCCGGATGACGGAGGGAACGACCATCTGGTATTCGACATTCAGCCGTTCCTCAACGATAACGTTGGTGGTATAGACCGCCTGATCCACGACCTCTTCCGCAGGCTCTTCAATAAAGAAATCATCCACGCTGTGGTAGGGATAAAGAACACGGAAGGCTGCGCCGTCAAAATCAAGGGGCGGCAGATCGTCGGAATAAGGGGAATCGGTTTCATTTGAGCCGTCGATTCCGGTGGTATCCGATGCATCGGGATCGTTTTTTTGGCACCCGAAGCAAACCGCGACACTACAGGCTGCAAGCAGCAAAGCAAGTATCTTTTTAATCATTTAATCCTCCTGATTTAACTCTGTGATTCTATATTGAAAATGCGGATCACGCAAACGTTGTCCTCCTTTCCTGCGTACTCGGAAAGCATCGCTTTCCGTTGCGTGTCACGCATTGGCTTTTCAGAATTCTCAAATTGCAAAGCCGATTGAATCGCGTCTTGAGACTCTTGTTTTTTCGCCTCTTGTCATCCTGACCGGCTTCGCGGACAAGATGATCGATTATCAATTCGTTCAAAATTAGCTGTGAGAAATCGCCCAAATGATCATTCGGTAAGTGCTGTATTGCTTAATGCGCTGCTATTACGATTGGTATTTATGTTCAAATTATCCCTCCCCCTTCCGGTCGGGCAAAGGGGCAGAGGAATACAAAAAAGCCCTCCCCGATGAGGGAGGGCAGCGCAGGATGTCAGTCGGAGACCTTCACCGCACGCGCGATGCGGACCGAAATAGCCGA
This sequence comes from uncultured Clostridia bacterium, assembly GCA_944384585.1. Classification (GTDB taxonomy): domain Bacteria; phylum Bacillota; class Clostridia; order Oscillospirales; family CAG-272; genus Colimorpha_A. The sequence continues at coordinate 26,601 of CALWTY010000027.1, forward strand.
CGCCAGAATGCAGGACAGGATATCGCTCGGCAGCGTGATCAGAAAGCAATAGATCATCAGAAAGCCGAAGCTGAGCTGTTTGCCGAGATAGAAATAGCTGATCGCCCAATAATAGGTGACGCCGATGAGATAGATGATCCCGATTCCGGCAAACCCCGCCGTTACCGACCGCAGGACGCCCGGCTTTTGCCGCTCCGTGATCAACCCGATCACAAACGCCGCGGCGACAAAGCCGATGATATAGCCGAATTTCGGATTGACGAAATAGGAAAGCCCCCCGCCGTCAGTGAATACGGGGATTCCGACCAGCCCCGTCGCCATATAGAGCAGCGCGGAGGCGCTCCCCCACTTCTTCCCCAGCATCATCCCCGCAAGGAGGACGAAGAATACCTGCATCGTGAAGGGGACCGGTCCGATCGGGATGCGGATAAAGGCGCCGACTGCGATCAGCGCTGCGAACATGGCGCAGAGAACCAGCTTCTGCGTTCCGTTGATTTTGTGTGTCATACCTGTATTACTCCTGTTATTCGGATTATTGTAAACCGTGTTTCTGTTCTCGGTTTACAATTGCGGGAAACAAATATCCGTGAAGTCACGGATATTTTTCATTAAGCGATCACCGTACCGTCGGCATGAAAGACCGGCAGTTTTTCGAGATAGCGGATATCGGGGCGATTCTGCGCCTCGCCCTCTGCCAGGATGCAGAGCTTTCCGACAATCTCGCCGCCCGCCTCCCTTACCAGTGCCTCCACGGCCTTGATCGATTCACCGGTAGAGATCACGTCGTCAACCAGCAGGATGCGCTTCCCCTTCATCTTTTCGGCATCGACGCCGTCAAGATAGAGATGCTGTTCGGCATCGGTCGTAATCGAACGGACGGCAACGTCAAAGACGCTTGTCATATAGAGCTTCGGATGCTTCCGCGCCACAAAATAGCAGTCGTCCCCCCGCTGGCGCGCCATCTCATGAGCCAGCGGAATGCCCTTGGCCTCCGCCGTGATCAGATAATCATACGCGGGGGCGATCTTCAGCAGTTCCTTTGCGCAGGCTACGGTAAGGGGAGCGTCTCCGAAGATCACGAACGCTCCGATATAAAGCTCGTCGGTCACCCGACAGATCGGAAGCTCCCGTTCCAGTCCCGCAATCGTCATTTTATAGGTCAGCATGATCCTCGATCCTTTCATACGGTCTACCATATACTATTATACGCAAAGCAAGCGCGATGTCAAGGTCTTTGCGCGATTTCCCGCCGAATCATGCAAAATCGCCGGAAGCGGGGGCGGATCTGCCCTTCGTCGCGGCAATCGCATCCGCGCTTCCTCGAAAACGCAGCAAAGAAGCCCCCGCAGCTCTGCGGGGGCTTGTAAAACGGAAGTTCAGTCGTCGTTTGCCTCGGTATCGGAATAGGACTGGAAGTTGACCACGGTCTTGGCAGAAGCGCCCGATCCCGAGATAATCCGACTGACCTTCCTATCGTAATACCTCATGATAAAGAAGCCGGATGCAACAAACACAAAGAACACCACCACGGCAATCAGAATCGACAGGGGGCGGCGGGGCTTCCTAGGCTCTTTGGCGGAAGCCGCCCCTTCATATTTATCATAGGTAAGTCTGTAGCGGCATCCTCCGTAGGCGGAATCGTTCTTCTCCACGGCGGAAGCACTCGCTTCCCTGCCGGACTTATCTTGGCTGCTCACAAAAATATCCTCCGGAAAACGTAAACGGTGACGACGACGCGGTGCGTCGATTTCCATCACCTATATGGTAGCAGAGAAATATAAACATTTCGTGTATCATTTGTAGATATTTTGTGCAGGCTTTGTAAATATTGCTGAAATAAAATCTGCGCGCGGCAGCCCGGCTGACGCGCTTTACTCCCCGGAAAGACTCCCCTGTCGGCGGAAGCCGGCAAAATCCCGCTGCCGCAGCACCTCATAGGCCGCCACTGCAGCGCTGTTGCTGAGATTGAGACAGCGGCGATCCGAGAGCATCGGAATCCGTACCGTCCGGTCGGCGCGGGAGGTCAGCAGGGAGTCGGGCAGGCCGCAGGATTCCTTCCCGAAGACAAGGAATACCCGCCGCGGGTAGTGAAGATCGGTATAGCAATGCTTCCCCTTCTGTGAAAAGAAGTACATCTCTTCCCCGCCGCAGGCCGAAAGAAACTCTCCGATCCCCCGGTAAATCCGGATATCGAGCTTATCCCAATAGTCAAGCCCCGCCCGCTTCAGCTTCGCGCTGTCGATCTCAAAGCCGAGCGGTCCGATCAGATGAAGCGCTGCGCCGGTCACGGCGCAGGTTCTTGCGATATTGCCGGTATTTTGCGGAATCTCCGGCTCAATCAGACAGATATTCAGATCCTTCATATTTCTCTCCGACGCGCCGGATCTGTCCCGGCATAAAACACCGGGCTGCCGTTCTGCGGCAGCCCGATCGGGTAAAACAATATTACTTGATTTCGACGGTCGCGCCGGCTTCCTCGAGCGCCTTCTTCATCGTCTCGGCCTCGTCCTTCGAAACGCCTTCCTTGATGGTCTTGGGAGCGGACTCCACGAGATCCTTCGCATCCTTCAGGCCCAGACCGGTGATCTCACGGACAGCCTTGATGACGTCGAGCTTCTTCGCACCGAAGGAGGCAAGAACCACGTCAAACTCGGTCTTCTCCTCCTCAGCGGGAGCAGCAGCAGCGGCAGCGGCAGCGCCGGCAACAGCAACGGGAGCGGCGGTCACACCGAACGCCTCCTCGAGACCCTTCACGAGATCGTTC
>CALWTY010000028.1 GCA_944384585.1 uncultured Clostridia bacterium
ACCGAAGATTTTACTGAAAAGCCCCATTGAATTTATCCTTTCGATGAAGGGGAAGCCCCCCGTCTGCATTATATCTTTATTATTATACATGATATCGGAAAGAATTAAAAGACTATTTTGTAAATATTATATGTTTTGCGGATTTTTCTTTCCCGCGGGGACGGGTGACGTCTTTTGAAAGGGGGGGAGTGGAGATATATCCGCAACCTTTATTGACAAGAGGCGGGATTGATGGTAAAATATACGGGAATAATCCGTTTATCGGACAAGACTGGGAGTGAAACTATGTTAAACGATATTCTGACCGGAAAGAAGCATCTGTTCGGCAGCGGCGTCAATACCGAGCTTCGCGCGCAGAGAAATCTCAACCGTCGGGTCTCGATCCTCAACGGCAACATCGTAAGCAATGTACGGAACGAGACGGCGGGGGTGAGCTGCCGCGTCTATTCCGACGGAGTCTACGGCTTTTCCTCCACCGCGGAGTATTCCGATTCCGCCGTCGAAGCGGTGCTGAAGGCCGCCTCCGAGAACGCCGCCTTCATGGCGCGTCACGCGGGCAAGAATAAAGGGCTTCTGCCCCCCCTTCCGACCGGCGCAAGCCGTACAGTCTACGATCTCACCGACGTTGAGCAGAAGACGTATATCGAATTCGCGACGGCGATCGATTCCTATATCAAGGAAAAATATCCCGATCTGCTGAGCCGCTCGATCGTGGCGGTCGCAGATTCGATGGAAAAGCTCATCGCCGTCTCAAACGGCTTTGATTCTCATTCCGTCATGCCGAGAAGCTACATCTACGTCTTCCTGACGGCGCAGACGCCGGACGGCGTGCCGATTGAGATGTACGATGTGTTCGGCAGCGGCGCGACTTTTGACCGCAATTTCGCCGATCCCGCCGCCTGCTTTGAGAAGATCGACCGACTCTATACCCGTCTTCGCGAGAAATGCGAGGGGGTATATCCCGAAGCGGGGGAGAAGACCGTCATCCTCGGCGGCATTCTGTCCGGGATGCTGGCGCATGAGGCGGTAGGACATACTGTTGAAGCGGATCTTGTGCTGGGAGGCTCGGTGGCGGGGCATTGCCTCGGAAAGCAGGTCGCCTCCGAGCTTGTTACCATGATCGACTACGCGCACACCGCCTTCGGGAAGCCGGTTCCGCTCCCGATCACGGTGGATGACGAGGGGACCAAGACGCAGGACGCCGTGCTGATCCGCGACGGGATTCTGACCGGCTATTTGAACAGCCGCGAGACCGCGGAGCATTTCGGCATGACTCCCACCGGAAACGCAAGAGCCTTCCTTTTCTCCGACGAGCCGCTGATCCGGATGCGGAATACCGCCGTCCTCCCCGGCACATCCAAGCTGGAGGATATGATCGCCTCGGTCGATGACGGATACTATCTGCTCAACAGCAACAACGGGCAGGCCGACACGACCGGCGAATTCATGTTCGGCGTGACGTGCGGTTACGAGATCAAGAACGGAAAACTCGGACGGGCGCTTCTCGACACCACCATTTCCGGCGTGGCGTTTGATATGCTCAAGACCGTCGACATGGTTTCCGACGAGATTATCTGGGCAAGCTCCGGTATGTGCGGAAAGAAGCAGCCGATGCCGGTCGGAATGGGCGGTCCGGCGCTCCGATGCCGCGTCACCGTGGGCGGGAAATAAGCCGCTTCGAAGATAGATTACAGAAAGGCTCAGGGAACAATATATGGAAAACTTGATTCATATTGCAGAAGAAGCGCTTGAGGCACTGAAGACGGAAGGAGCGGACAAGGCGAAATGCGACGTCGGCTATACCGTCACCCATGAATTCAACGTCGACGGCGGAAAATTCAGCCTTTTCAGAACGCTGTTTGACAAGCATCTTTCGATGACCGCCATCCGCGGCGGCAAAAAGGGAACGGTCAGACAGAACCGATACGATCCCGACACCGTCCGCGAGCTGGCGCATGACTGCCTCGCCACGGCGGAATCGGCGGCGGAGGATCCGGCGTGGGATATCGCGCCGCTGCAGACCAATCGCGATTTCGAGTACGGCGCGGTCAAGCCGGAGCTTGATCTGCTGTTCGAGCGCTGCCGCGAGCTGATGGAGGATATCGCACGGGACTATCCGAAGGTCATGATGGAGCAGATGATCGTCTCCCATATGGAGATCTGCTCGATCCATGCCAATACAAACGGCGTTGTGTTTTCCGAGCATTGCGGAAAATACGCGATCAGCCTGATGTTCAGCGCGCACGAGGGCGCAAAATCCTCCTCCTTCTACGGCTCCGGCATCATCACCGACGATCTCGACAAGCCCTTTATCGCCTGCGGCAGCATTGCAAAGGATCTTGAGGATATCGAGAAGCAGATCACGACGGTCGGCCTTGAGGGAAAATTCGACGGCGTGATGGTGCTGACCCCCGGCTGCCTGGCGGAGTTTCTCTCCTACGCGCTCGGCAGCTTCGCGGGGGAGAGCGGTATTCTGGAGGGCACCAGCCCCTGGAAGGACAAGCTGGGACAGAAGGTCGCGGACCGGTCGATCACGATCTCGGCCGCCCCGCTGGATGATCGGATCATCTGCGGAGAGCGGGTGACCGCCGACGGATACGAGGCACAGAATTACGACGTGATCAGGGAGGGCGTGCTGGAAAGCTTCATGCTCCAGCAGTACGCGGCGAACAAAACCGGGTTTGCACGCTCTCTCAACTCCTCCTTCAGCATCGTCGTCGCGTCGGGAAGCAAGCCGCTTGCCGAGATCCTGCCGACGATCAGAAAGGGGATCGTGGTCGGGCGCTTTTCGGGAGGTCAGCCCTCCTCGAACGGAGATTTTTCCGGCGTCGCCAAGAACAGCTTCCTGATCGAGGACGGAAAGCTCACCGACGCGCTCTCCGAAACGATGATCAGCGGCAATCTGGCATCGATGCTGGAGAACGTATATGCGATTTCCTCGGATACGGTCTGCGACGGCATGAGCGTACTCCCCTACATGGCGTTTGACGGGATTACGATTTCGGGCAAATGACAAATACGGAAGCGCCGACGACGGCCGTGCCGCCGCCTCGCGCCCGGGAGCAGAGACCGATTTGCGGTCTCTGCTCGATTTTTTTCTGATCCGCCTTAAGACAGCGCGGATACCGGGGCGATTCTATCCAGGCTCTTGCGTATCTTTTTCGATTGTGCTATAATGGGACGGTTGAAAGGGGAGATTGCCGTATGATGCTGAAAAAGGAAAAGATTCTGACGCATCCCGCTTCTGTCTGGGGGATTGCGTTCCTGTGCTGCTGCCTGTGGGGGAGCGCTTTTCCGATGATCAAGCTCGGATATGAGGCTTGGGGGATCACAACCGCCCCCTCAAAGATTCTGTTTGCGGGATGCCGCTTTGCCGCGGCAGGCGCGCTTGTGATCCTGTTCCGGTCGGCCGTCTGTCGTAGATGGATTCTGCCGTCAAAGGAGGCGCTGCCCGATGTCTTCTGCCTCTCGATGGTGCAGACGGTGGCACAGTATCTCTTCTTCTATCTCGGACTGTCGCGGACAAGCGGGGTTCGCGCCTCCATTCTCGACGGGTCTTCCTCCTTTATCGCCATTCTGCTCGCCTGTTTTCTCTTCAGAAGCGAGCGATTTGACCGTAAAAAAGCGATCGGATGTCTTCTCGGGCTGTCCGGAATGGTGCTGGTCAATCTCGGATCGGATGCCCTGGGACCCTTTACTTGGGACGGGGACGGTTTTATCCTGATCTCTGCCGTCGCCTATGCCGCTTCCTCCTCACTCATCAAGAAATATTCCGTGAAAAGCGATCCCGTTATGCTGAGCGGATGGCAGTTCCTTCTGGGGGGCGGGGTGATGATCGTTTTTTCGCTGCCGTTCGGCGGGAGACTCGGTCATGCGTCGGCTGCGGGGCTTGGGATCTTGCTGTATCTGGCGTTTCTGTCAGCGGTCGCCTATTCGTTGTGGGGGCTTCTGCTTGAATACAATCCCGTTTCGCGGGTGACGGTGTGGGGATTTCTCACGCCGGTCTGCGGCTCCTTCCTTTCGGCCCTCCTTTTGGGGGAGAAGGTGATCGGGGTGAAAACCCTGCTCTCGCTCGCCCTTGTCTGCGGTGGGATATTCGTTGTCAACACGTCGGCGGGGGTGCTTTCCCCGACGGGGCGGGAAACTCCTCATTCCGTCGGAAGGGGCGCGGGAGGAGACCGTACCACGGAAAATCCTGAACAGGATCAAGGCTGCGCCCGCTGACCTGCGGTCCGACGGAAGCCTCCCCGTCGATGCACCGGAACGCGCTGACGAGCAATCGGAGGGGGAAATCGGGAGGATGCCGCTCTGCCTATCAAGCGAAGATGAAATCGGGAGGATGGTTCTCCCGCCCCGCCGCGTCCGCAGCATGGCACGTCCCGCCGAAGCGCGGCGCTTCGACTGTCAAGGCGCAATGTGTTACAGCCCCTCCGAGGGGCTGTTTCTTTTGCTTTTTCCCGACATATACCGTATTTTCCGAACCAAATTCCGTTCGCCGCATAAAATAAAAATAGCCGGAACCCGGCTTGAAACGGTAATTCATCGAAAGGAACGGTAACATAGATGCAGAAAACAGATTCTGTCCCGGTCAAACGGTTTTTCATCGGCGGAAATACCTCCGGGGGCTTCGTCGGCTATATGAACGAACTGCTTTGCGGTCTGAAGAAGGTATACATTATCAAAGGAGGCCCCGGAACGGGAAAATCGACGCTGATGAAGCGGGTGGCGGAGCGGGCTGCCGGGAAGGGACTCGATCCCGAGCTTTATTATTGCTCCTCCGACAGCGAATCACTGGACGGAGTGGTGATCCGCAGCGCGGGAGTCGGGATCGTCGACGGCACCGCTCCGCATACCGTCGATCCCCGCTATCCCGGAGCGCGGGAGGAGCTGATCGATCTGGGGGCGTATTGGGACGCCGAGGCGCTTGCCGCCTCCTTTCCCGAGATCAAGAGGCTCTCCGACCGAAAAGGGGAGCTGTTTGAGACGGTCTACAAATACTTAAATGTCTGCCGCGGGGTTCACCAGGAACGCGGAAGGCTGCTCCGCGGCTGTACCGATGAGAAAAAGGCGGCAGGAGCTGTGGCAAGGCTGATGAAGGATCAGAAACCCGGATCGGGCTTTCAGCTGCAGCCGCGGCAGATCTCCTCGATCGGAATGCGGGGCGTCGTAACGCTGGATACCTATCGCGCCCTCTGTCGGGAGTATTGGTGTATCCGCGATCCGCGGGGGATAGCGCCCGTCCTGTTTGACAGAATGGTCAGGACGGCGGAGCGGCTGGGGCTTGAAGTATGGGTCTCCCGCAATCCGATGATGGAGATCGACGCGCTCTTTTTCCCGCAGAGCCGTCTGGCGGTTCTCTGCGGAGAAGAGGAGAGCAATGCCTCCCGTATCATCAACACGGAGCGCTTTATCGATCGGCGGGCGCTTGGGGAACGGCGGGCCGCGCTCCGGTTCCTCTCCCGGATCGAGCGGGAGCTGAGCTCACGGGTTGACGAGGTGTTTTCCGAGATCGGAAGCTGCCATTTTGCGATGGAAGCCCTCTACAGCGCGTCGATGAATTTTGCGGGTGTCGACGCGGCCTGCGAAAGCCTTGTCGGAAAAATATTCCCCAATCGCGGAAAAGCGGTTGAAAAATCCGTCGGGATATGATAAAATCAGAACCGTTCCGGGATGATCTGCGGAACGGTTCTGACTGTATTGTACGGAGGAAACATGAAAACGGTACTGTTTACCCTGAATGCATCCTATATCCACAAGAGCCCTGCGCTGCGGTATCTCGGAAATGCGCTCAAGCGGTCGGGCTTTGAGATCGCGACAGTGGAATTTTCCGTCAAGGAGAGGCGGCTGCGCGTGCTGGAGCGGCTGATGGAAGAGCAGGGGGAGATTTACTGCTTTTCCTGCTATATCTGGAACATTGAGCAGATGCTGCAGACGGCGGAGAAGCTGAAAAAGCTCCGACCCGACGTGACGGTGATCTTCGGAGGTCCGGAGGTCTCCTATGAGGAGGAGACCTATCCGGAATCCCACCCGTATATCGATTTTATCGTGGCGGGGGAAGGGGAGGAAAGCCTGCCCGCGCTCTGCCTGAAGATCCGGGAGAAGGGGCGGGAGGCGGCACTGCGGGAGGGAAGGTTTATCCGCTCCCTGCCGTATGCCGGCTTTGCGGAAGAGGGAATACCGTATGCGCCATCCGATCTGACGTCATCTTCGGTGATCTATTATGAGTCTGCCCGCGGCTGCCCCTATTCCTGCTCCTACTGCCTATCGGCGGCGGAAAAGGGGATTCGGAGCAAGACGGCGGAGCGCGTGCTTGACGAGCTGCTGCAATTTGAGCGGGGACAGGGCGTCAGGGTGATCAAATTCCTTGACCGTACCTTCAATTTCGATCGGAAGCGGGCAAGGCAGATCTTGAGCGGACTCCTCTCGGAGGCGTATACCGGGCACTATCATTTCGAGATCTGCGCCGAGCTGCTGGAAGAGGAGGACTTTGCCATACTCGACCGATTCCCCGCAGGGAAGATCCAATTCGAGGCAGGGGTACAAAGCACCAATCCCGCGACGCTGGCCGCCATCGGCAGATCGGGAGATGTCAAGCGCTGCATTGAAAATATCGGGAGGGTGCGGAAGGCCGGCAATATCCATGTTCATGCCGACCTCATCGCGGGGCTTCCGCTGGAGGATCTTCAGAGCTTTTCCCGCTCCTTTGACGAGGTTTACCGATGCTGCGATATGCTTCAGCTCGGATTCCTCAAGCTCCTGAAGGGGACGCCGCTCAGCCGTGAGGCGGAGCGATATGGTATTGTCTGTTCCGGGACGCCCCCCTACGAGGTGCTGAAAACCGACGTCCTTTCCTTTGAAGATCTGCTGCTCCTGCATCGCGTCAGCGATCTTCTCGATCGGGTTTCCAACAGCGGTCGCTTTACCTATACCCTCCGCGGCGTTATCGGGAAGGTGGAGTCGCCCTTTGCGTTCTTTTCGGCGCTTGCGGAACAGATCGGTCCCCTCGATTCGCTCTCTCAGCTGAAGCTGTTCTCTCTTCTGCATGAGAAACTTCTCGATCAGGCGCTGCTGCCGCCGGAGGAGCTGACGGGGAGGATGAGGCTCGACTATTATATCGCAGAGACGGGAAGCTGTCCCGCTTTTCTGTCCGGCGGCGGGGAGCTGACGGTCCCGCCCGTCTTGCGGAGTCTGGCAATCGGAAAAGCCGACGGGAGGGTCATCCCGTCGGCGGCGGAGGTGCATCGGTTTTCCTTTGATCCCCGCAGCTATTATCTTGTCGACCGAAAGCAGCATTTCTGCCTGCGGATGACGGAGGAGGAGCTGATCGGGAAGGGCTGACCCGCGCGGCATCGATTGCCGGCGGGCGGGGCAAAGCGCGCTCCGCTCAAAGGGAGGAAAGGAGCGCAGGAAGTTCCGCAAGATCGTCGGTGACATAATCCGCACCGACCGAAAGGAGCGTTTCCCGCGGGAAGGAGGTAGTCACGCCGACGGCGGTCATGCCGGCAGCCTTGGCTGCCCGGATGCCCGCGACCGAGTCCTCGACGACAAGACAGAGGGACGGATCAAGCGCCATTTTTTCCGCCGCCTTCAGGAAAATGTCGGGGGCGGGCTTATTGCGGGTGATATCGCTTCCCGTTACGACAGCGGAGAAGAGGGCGTCCGGGACGCCTATGCAGGAGAGATTGCAGGAAACCTTTTCGATATCGGAAGCGGAGGCGACCGCGAGACGGAATCCCATCCCGCCGAGCGTCAGAAGGAGGGGACCGGACCAGGAATAGACCTTGACCTTCTCCCGCGCCGAGTCGATATAGATACGGTATGCCTCCGCTTTGTATTCCGGCTTGTAGACGCCGCCGTGGTTGCGGAGAACCGAACCGATGAAGTTGTCGTCCCCTGTCCCGCGATAGGGACGGAATTCCTCCTCCTCCGCGGTGCAGCCGAGCCTGCGCAGCACTTCCATGGCAGCATAGGTGATGGCGGGTTCCGAATCGACAAGAACTCCGTCCATGTCGAAGATGATGCCTTTGATCATATTGTTTCGTCCTTTCGGGAATAGAATTTCAATTGAAAAACGGGCGGCTATACCGGCCGAATCCGGATATGGGTGCTTTTATCAGAAAAAAGGTGCAGCACCGAAAGGAGCCCGCACCTTTATTGAACCGATGGCAACCGTCCATACAGATTCCCTGCTTGCTGCTTCCGGAGTCATACGGAAAGCGGTATCACTCGGTTTCTGTTCTGATCGTTAATTGTTCCGACAGACGATCGATACCGGTTGTTCCCACGTCGTTTCCGATCGATAGCACGGGGCAGGGTAAAGAAATATTCGTTCTTCTGCCGGCCGCATCCTATGATATAGACTTTTAATATGGCTGTCGCGTTTGCGGCAGCCCGATTCCGATTTGGGTCAGTTGGCCTTGGGGAAGGAGGCCGACTCCGGCGCATAGATCTTCCGGATATCCGCGCCCACCTGCTTCAGCTTGCCGACAATATCGTCATAGCCGCGCTCGATATGATGGATGTCCTCGATCTCGGTGGTACCGGCGGTGGCAAGCCCCGCAATGACCATTGCGGCGCCGGCTCTGAGATCGACCGCCTTGATTTTGGCGGGCGACAGCTTCGGCACGCCCTCGATCACGGAGGTTCTGCCGTCGACCTTGATGGCCGCACCCATCCGCTTCAGCTCCTCGACATAGCGGAAGCGATTGTCATAGACCCCCTCGCTGAGGCAGCTGACGCCGGAGGCAAGACACAGCAGCACGCCCATCTGCGGCTGCATATCGGTCGGGAATCCGGGATAGGGCATGGTCTTGACATTGATGCGGTTCATGGCGCCCCGATAGGCGACCGTGACCGATTCATCGTCGTCGGTGACCTCGACCCCCATCTCCTCGAGCTTTGCAGTGATCGATTCCAGATGCTTCGGGATGACGTTTGTGATTTTGAGGCAGCCTTTGGTGGCGGCGGCGGCGATCATGTATGTCCCTGCCTCGATCATATCGGGAATAATGGCGTAGGTGCAGCCGTGGAGTCTCTCCACGCCCTTGATCTTGATGGTATCGGTTCCTGCGCCGCTGATTTTCGCGCCGCAGGTGTTGAGAAAGTTGGCAAGATCGACGATATGCGGCTCGCGCGCCGCGTTTTCAATGATGGTGGTGCCCTTGGCCTTGACGGCGGCGAGCATGACGTTCATCGTGCCGCCCACCGTGATCATGTCAAAAAAGATATTGTTCGCCGTCAGTCCGTTTTTGGCGACGACCTCGACATAGCCGCCCTCGACGCTGACCTCCGCCCCCAAGGCCTCAAAGCCCTTGATATGCTGATCGATGGGACGGACGCCGAAGTCGCAGCCGCCGGGATAACCGACATAGGCGCGGCCGAAGCGGCCGAGCTCCGCTCCGAGAAGATAATAGGAGGCGCGCATCTTTCTGACTAGGTCGATGGGGGAAGAGCCGCCGACGGCATAGGTGGAGTCGATTTCGACGGTTGTACGGTTGATGGTCCGGATCGAAAGCCCCATGGTCCGCAGGATTTTCAGGGAGAGGGAGACATCGTCGATCTCCGGCAGATTTTAAATGATGCATTTATCCTATACAAGGAGGCATCACATCAGGATCGGGAGCGCGGCGTTATTCATACCGCTCACCTCGATCGTACCGTGGAGGGGGATTCCGCCGTTAATCATGATTTTTTCCATGTCTATATAAACACCTTTCGGTCAACGGTAGGGTAATACGTAACTGCATGGCAACAAAAGGCCGGTCAATGCCGACTGAGTATTATTATAGCACATTCGGGGGAAAATTGAAAGCCTTTTTTTCACAAAGCTGAAATTTTATGTTTTATACATATAAATTCCGAATAAATTGTGTAATATTCATCAGAAATCCTGCGTTCCGGCAAAGAATGCAGGTGATTTGAACAGGGGAGGCGACAGTGCGCTTCGGCCGTTGGCACACCGTACTGCTATTATCATATGTCGCCGGAGGAAAACCGTGAAAAATCGTCGGCTACGCGCCGCCCGATCGGAGATAGGTCCTGAATTCCAGTCCGAGGCGCACCAGAAGCGTCGCGGCGTTCAGCCCCGCAAATTGGAGAAATGACAGGCGGAAGACCGAGTCGGCTTCCTCCGCCCGGCTCCCGTAGAGCAGGGAAAAATCGCAGTGCTGCGCAAACAGGAACGAGAAGCCCGCCCAAAGGAGACAGGAGGCGAAATAGGACACCGCAAAGGCGTTGCGATAGGGGCATCGGCGGTAATAATGACGGTCTGCAGCCAGGGCGGCAAACAGGGCGACGGCCAGAATCAGCGGGTTGATGAGGACGGCGGCGACGCCGTTTTCCAGCTGTCCGAAGGTGATCAGCACCTGCATGAAGGGCAGAGAAAAGGCAAAAAAGGCGATCGCGATTCCCCAGAACACGGGGGAGGCGAGTTTGGCACACCGTTCCTTCTGATCCATGGCAGTTCCTCTCTGACCGCTGCGCTGCGCGAATTCATCTTTCCCGTTCATTATAGCACAGTTCTCCTCCGATTTCAAGTGCGATGTTATTATCCGAAGGGAAAGACGCACTCTTTTGAGAGCGGGGAGCGGGCTTGCGGGAGGTGTTTTACGGGTCGGGATCGAGCGGCCGGGGTCGGGCGATAATTTGCCGGGTTTGCGATTGACATCGACGGATTTTTGCGGTATAATAGAGTGATATAATGTAATTTTTCATCGAAACGGATCAAAGCGACTGAGGCGGATCGGGTTTCGGAAAGGCAGATATGGCAAACGATTTTCTCCATGATCCCGACAGCGAATATGTTCGTGCGCGCAACCGCTCCTATATGGAGGTGAACGGACGGCGTCCCGGTGTCTTCCTCCGCACCTTCGGCTGTCAGCAGAACGAGGCGGACAGCGAGAAGCTGGCAGGCATCGCCCTCTCCCTCGGATATGAGTATACGGATTCTCCCGAGGAGGCGGCGCTGATCATCTACAATACCTGTGCCGTGCGGGAGCACGCCGAGCTGAAGGCGCTCTCCCGCACCGGGGAGATCAAGCATATCAAGGCGAAAAAACCCGACCTGATTGTTTGTCTCTGCGGCTGCATGGCGGCGCAGGAGCATCGCCTGAACGACATCAAGAACCGGTATCCCTATGTTGACTTCCTGTTCGGAACGGGAACGCCCGAAAAGCTGCCGAATTATCTGGCAGAGCAGATGAGGAGCGGACGGCGTGCCTTTTATCCCGACACCGAGGAAAAGCCGGAGATCAAAGAGGGACTGCCCGTCCGCCGGGAAAGCAGCTTCAAGGCGTGGGTCAGCATTATGTACGGCTGCAACAACTTCTGCACCTACTGCGTCGTTCCCCTCGTCCGCGGACGGGAGAGGAGCAGACGGCGGGAGGAGATCCTTGCCGAGATCCGGGAGCTGGCGGCGGAGGGATGCCGCGAAATCACGCTGCTCGGTCAGAACGTCAACTCCTACGGGCGCGGGCTGTATGACGACTACGGCTTTGCCGAGCTGCTGGAGGATATCTGCAGGATCGAGGGGAACTATTGGATCCGATTCATGACCAGTCATCCGAAGGACGCCTCCCGTCGGCTGATCGACGTCATCGCCGCCCATTCCCGCGACGACAGCCGGCCTCGGATCGTCAGACAGTTTCATCTCCCCCTTCAGTCGGGCTCCGATCGGGTGCTGAAGCTGATGAACCGCCGATACGATACCGAAGCCTATCTGTCCCTGATCGGCTATATGAGGGAAAAAATCCCCGACATCGCGCTTTCGACCGATATCATCGTCGGGTTTCCGACCGAAACGGAGGAGGATTTCGCCGGTACGCTTGCCGTGCTTGAAAAGGTGCGCTGCGACGCCTTCTTCTCGTTCATCTATTCGATCCGGAAAGGAACACCCGCCGCCGATATGGAGCAGATCCCGGAATCTGTCAAGGCCGAGCGGTTCGGACGGCTTCTGGCGGTTCAGAACCGCATTTCCCTTGAGAAAAACCTCGCTTACCTCGGCAGGACGGAGAGGGTGCTGGTCGAGGGGATCAGCAAGAACGATCCCGCCATGCTGACGGGACGCAATGAGAAGAACCGTCTTGTTCACTTTGCGGGGGATCACTCGTTGATCGGCTCCTTTGCCGACGTTGAGATCACGGAGGCGGACACTTATTCCCTTACCGGCCGGCTGATCGGTCGGGCGTGACGGACGCAGGGGCGGAGAACAAGCATTCACAAAGGAGATCAAACCATGGCAGTTACACCGATGATGCAGCAATATCTCGATATCAAAAAACGCTATCAGGACGCGATTCTGTTCTACCGCCTCGGGGATTTCTATGAAATGTTCTACGACGACGCGAAGATCGCCTCGAAGGAGCTGGAGCTGACTCTGACGGGGAGGAGCTGCGGGGAGGCGGAGCGCGCGCCGATGTGCGGTGTCCCCTTTCACAGCGCCGACAGCTATATCGGGCGGCTGGTTGCCAAGGGGTATAAGGTCGTCGTCTGCGAGCAGATGGAGGATCCCGCCAAGGCCAAGGGTCTGGTCAAGCGTGATATCGTGCGGGTCGTTACGCCCGGTACGGTGATTGACAATACCCAGCTTGACGAATCGCGGAACAATTATCTTTCCGCGCTCTGCTTTGACGGGGAGACGGTGGGGACGGCGTTTGTCGATGTTTCGACGGGAGAGCTGTCCGCCACGCTTCTTGAGGGCAGGGATACCGTCGATCGCCTTCTCAACGAGCTCGGCATCTTTGCGCCGAAGGAGCTGATCGTGAATATTCCGATGGACGACTGTCCCCGCTTGAAGGAATACGTCGGACAGCGTCTGCACGCCTATCTTTCGGAGGCGCAGGTGGATCGCTTTGCCTATTCCGTCTGCTTTGCAGCGGTCTCACGGCAATTCGGGCAGGCAGGGAAGGACGCCGCCGAGAAGGGAACGCCCGTCGTGCGGGCGATCGGCGCGCTGCTGTCCTATATTTCCGAAACCCAGATGACGGAGGAGATCAACATCTCCAAGCTGACGCTCTTTGACGACGGACAGTATCTGGAGCTTGACCTTGCCACGCGGCGGAACCTGGAGCTGTGCGAGACGATGCGTGCCAAGGAGAAGAAGGGGACGCTGCTCTGGGTGCTGGACAAAACCAAGACCTCGGCGGGGGCGAGAATGCTCCGCCGCTGGGTGGAGCAGCCCCTGATCAACGCGCATTCGATCGGACGGCGGCAGCGGGCGGTGGCGGAGCTTTGCTCCTCTTTCATGCTCCGCGAGGAACTGTCCGAGCAGCTTCGGCACGTCCTCGATCTTGACCGACTGATGACAAAGCTGGTCTACGGAACGGCGACAGCCCGCGATCTGCGCGCCATTGCCTCAACCGCCTCTCTCATTCCGCAGATCAAAGAGCTGACCGCCGATTTCCTCTCGGAGGAGCTTTCCGATATTCATCTTCATCTTGACGCTCTTTCCGATATCAGGGAGCTGATCGAGCGCGCCATTGTGGAGGAGCCGCCTTTCTCCCTGCGGGAAGGGGGATTCATCCGCCGCGGCTTCAGTGAGGAGGCTGACGAGCTGTTTGCCATCGTGCATGACGGGAAAAGCTATATCGAAAAGATCGCGGAGGAGGAGCGGGAAAAGACCGGCATCAAAAATCTCAAGGTCTCCTATAACCGCGTCTTCGGCTATTATATCGAGGTGACCAAATCCTTCCTCTCCCAGATCCCCGACCGCTATATCAGGAAGCAGACCCTGACCAACGCCGAGCGCTTTATCACGGAGGAACTGAAGGAAAAGGAAACGATGATTCTCGGCGCCTCCGATCGCCTCAATGCGCTGGAATATGAGCTTTTCACCTGCGTGCGGGAGAAAATCGCCGCCGAGGTCAAGAGGGTCCAGGACACCTCGGCGCTTTTAGCCAAGCTCGACTGCTATATCAGCCTGGCGGATGCTGCGGTGAGAAACAGCTACTGCTGTCCCGAAATCGAATACGGCAGCACGATCCAGATCAAGGAGGGACGACATCCCGTCGTCGAGCAGTTTGCGCAGGACGGCTATTTCGTGCCGAACGATACGCTGCTGGATACCAATCACAACCGCCTCGCGCTGATCACCGGCCCGAATATGGCGGGAAAATCCACCTATATGCGCCAGGTCGCGCTGATCGTGCTGATGGCGCAGATCGGCTCGTTCGTTCCCGCAAGGGAAGCAAGGATCGGGATCGTTGATAAGATCTTTACGCGGGTCGGCGCGTCGGACGATCTTGCCTCCGGCACCTCCACCTTCATGCTGGAGATGAATGAGGTCGCCTATATCCTCAAGAACGCCACCAAGCGCAGCCTGATCATCTATGACGAGATCGGACGGGGGACAAGCACCTTCGATGGCATGAGTATCGCCAAGGCGGTGGCGGAATATACCGCCGGGCGGAAAATCGGTGCGAAAACGATGTTCGCCACGCATTATCACGAGCTGACGGTGCTGGACAAGGAGATCGACGGGGTCGTCAATTATAACATTGCCGCCAAGAAAAAAGGAGACGATATTACCTTCCTCCGCAAGATCGTGAGAGGCGCGACCGACGAAAGCTACGGGATCGAGGTCGCCAAGCTCGCGGGTGTTCCGAACGATGTCATCCGCCGCGCCAAGGAGGTGCTGCGGCAGCTCAACGAGCAGAACGGCGCGCCGCGTCCCGAACGGACGGCCGAGACGGATAACAATCTCACCTTCGATGATCTCAAGGCTGCCGAGGTGCGGGAGAAGCTGCTGAATACCGACGTGAATCTGCTTACCCCGATCGAGGCGCTGAATCTGATCTGCGAGCTGAAGAAAATTGCGGAATAACCGCAGGAATATTACGATCCGAAAGGAATACTATGGGAATCATCAATCTGCTTGACGCACAGGTAGCCAATCTGATTGCGGCGGGCGAGGTGGTGGAGCGCCCCGCCTCCGCCGTCAAGGAGCTTCTTGAAAATGCCATCGACGCCGGCGCTGACAAGATCACCGTGGAGATCAAAAACGGCGGAGTCTCTCTGATCCGCATCACCGACAACGGCTGCGGAATGACGAGGGAAGACGCGCTGGTCTGTATCAAGCGCCACGCTACCAGCAAGATACGCAATGCCGCAGACCTTGACGGAATCACGACGCTCGGCTTTCGCGGCGAGGCTCTCGCTGCGATTTCCAGCGTCTCCGCGATGAGGATTCTGACACGGACGAAGGACTGCGACAGCGGCATTGCGATGGAGTGTGCGGCGGGGACGGTCACCTCCCTTGAGGAGGCGGGCTGTCCTGCCGGCACGACCATTATCGTGGAGGAGCTGTTTGCCAACGTGCCGGCAAGAAAAAAATTCCTCAAGCGGGATGTTTCAGAGACCGCGGCGGTCTCCGCCGTCGTCGAAAAGATCGCCCTCTCCCGCCCCGATCTGTCGATCAGATTCATCACGGACGGCAATCTCCGATTTGCCACGGTAGGGGATGGAAACCTGATGAACGTCATCTATACGGTGCTGGGCAGAGACTTTGCAAAGAAGCTGGCAAAGGTGTCCGATCTGACCGAGGGAGTGGAGGTTTCCGGCTATATCGGTACGCCTGAAAACTGCCGAGGCAATCGGAATTATGAAAATTTCTTCATCAACGGACGATATGTCAAGTGCAAGACCGCGGCGGCTGCGGTGGAGCAGGCGTTCTCCTCCTATATCCCCTCCGACCGCTTCCCGAGCTGCGTGCTCTTTCTGACGATCAATCCGGCCTTCGTCGACGTCAATGTCCATCCGCAGAAGATGGAGGTCAAATTTTCAAACGAAAAGCTGATCTTCAACGCCGTCTACTGCGCGGTGCGGAACACGCTGATGAACCGTATCAGCCGTCCGATGCTCGGGAGCAAGGATTCGGTGCGGATGACGGGGGACAGCTACCGCCTCTACAGTGATCTTATCTCGGTCAAAACAGACACCGAGGAGGAGGCGCGGAAAATCGCGGAGGATCGCGATCGTCTCAACGTCCGATACGAACAGATCACACTTCAGAATGCCGATCGTGCCGACATACCGCTCTATGAGCCGCCGCAGCCGGCTGACGGAAAGGAGACCGTTTCGGTGACCGACGATCGGGAGGCGGCGCTTCGGACGGTCACGCCTCCCCGCCTGACACCGCAGGATTCCGAGCGTCCGGGTCGGGAGGAACGGATGCCCTCTGAGACTCGCGCTCCGGGAAGCTTCCCGGCCGCATTCCCACCGCCGGAATCCGCCTCCGTCGCGTATACGGCGCCTTTTTCCGGGGAGGGAAGCATCGCCGCCGACGACGCTCCCCGTGTATCCGGTCACACGGAGGAAGGCAACGCCGATCGGGAGAAAAACGCCCCGATCCTGCCGTGGTATCGGATCGTCGGGGTCGTGTTCAACACCTATGTCTTTGTGGAGCTGGAGGACAGGATGCTGATCATCGACAAGCATGCGGCGCACGAACGCATCATTTTCGAGCGGATGCGCAAAAATCTCAAGGCGGGAAAATCGGTATCGCAGCTGCTGCTGGTGCCTCTTGAATTTGAAGTGACGACCCGTGAGAGCGCCGCTGCCGAGGAGTACCGCGATGAATTTTCCCGTGTCGGCTTTGATTTCACCGTCGACGTAAACGGCAAACGAGTCGGGATCCTGCAGTATCCCACCGAGCTTGACTCCGCGCAGGCGAAGGAGCTGTTCATCGAGCTGGCGGCGCGGCTTGCCGACGGGACGGGAGACGTAGGGACGGGACGCGAGCTGTTTTATGAAAAGGCGCTGTATCAGGCCTCCTGCAAGGCCGCCGTCAAGGGAGGGCGCGAGGATCATCCCGAGGTGATCCGCCGCATTGTCGAGCAGGTTCTGTTGCAGCCCGACATCCGCTATTGTCCTCACGGGCGTCCCGTCGCCTTCGAGACCACCAAAAGTCAATTTGAAAAGCGCTTTGAGAGAAGTTAAAATACCGATAGAAAGGCATTCAATCACCTATGGCATTCAGATTACTGAAAACGGAGGGAACGGCGCGCCGCGGCGAATTTGAAACGGTTCACGGCGTCATCCAAACCCCCGTCTTTATGAACGTCGGAACCTGCGCGGCGATCCGCGGCGGCGTTTCCACCATGGATCTGCGGGAAATCGGCTGTCAGGTCGAGCTCTCCAACACCTATCATCTTCATATCCGACCGGGCGACCGTCTGATCTATGAAATGGGAGGAATCCATCGTTTCTTCAATTGGGACAGACCGGTGCTGACCGATTCAGGCGGATTTCAGGTGTTTTCCCTCGCCAAGCTTCGCAAAATCACGGAGGAGGGCGTGAATTTCAACTCCCACATCGACGGAAAGCGCATCTTCATGGGCCCGGAGCAGTCGATGCAGATCCAGTCCAATCTCGCCTCCACCATCGCAATGGCGTTTGACGAGTGCGTCGCCAATCCCGCCGAGTATCGCTATGCAAAGGAGTCCTGTGACAGAACCTATCGCTGGCTTGTCCGCTGCAAGCGCGAGATGGCGCGCCTGAATGCCCTCCCGGAGACGATCAACAAGCATCAGCTGCTCTTCGGAATCAATCAGGGCTGCACCTATGAGGATCTGCGGATCGACCATATGAAGCGTATTGCCGAGCTTGAGCTTGACGGATATGCGATCGGCGGTCTTGCGGTCGGAGAGACGGCGGAGGAGATGTATTCCGTGATCGAGGCGGTGGAGCCCCATGCCCCGAAGGATCGTCCCCGCTATCTGATGGGTGTCGGAACGCCGCAGAATATTCTGGAGGCGGTCAGACGGGGCGTTGATTTCTTCGATTGCGTCATGCCCAGCCGCAATGCCCGCCACGGCAATCTCTTCACCTGGGAGGGGAAGCTGAATCTCCTGAACGAGCGGCACAAAAAGGATCCGCGCCCCATTTCGGAATGCTGCGGCTGCCCTGCCTGCCGTCACTATTCCCGCGCCTATATCCGCCACCTTCTGAAGGTCGACGAGATGCTGGGAATGCGGCTCTGCGTGCTGCATAATCTCTATTTTTACAACGAACTGGCCGCGAAAATCCGGGAGGCGCTTGACTGCGGCGGCTTCGACGCCTTTTATCGGCAGTATGTCGACCGCCTTGCGGAGCGGATATGAGCGCTGAGATCCCGATCCTCCTGCGTGATCCCTCCCTTGTCGTCTGCGTCAAGCCGGTAGGGCTGCTGTCGCAGGATTCCGGGAAGGAGAAGGGCCTCCCCGCACTGCTCAGGGAGCAGCTTGGGATTTCCTATGTCGGAACGGTTCATCGCCTTGACCGCGAGACCGGCGGGGTGATGGTCTGTTCTCTCGATCAAAAAAGCGCGGGACGTCTTTCCTCGCTGCTTTGCGACAAGGAGCGGACCGTCAAGGAATATCTGGCGCTGCTCAACGGCGTGCCGGAGGCGCCGGAAGGGGTGCTTCGGGATTATCTCTACCATGACGCCGCTAAGAACAAGACCTATCCCGTCAGAACGATGCGGAAAGGCGTCAAAGAGGCTTCGCTGTCCTATTCCGTTCTGACGGCGCGGGAAGAGAAGGCGCTGGTTCTTGTCCGCCTGCACACCGGGCGGACGCATCAGATCCGGGTGCAGTTTGCCTCCCGCCGGCTTCCCCTCTGCGGCGACGCCCGTTACGGCGGAGGGGGCGGCAGGCTTGCGCTGTGGTCCCATCGCCTTGCCTTTTCTCACCCCCTGAGCGGGAAGCCCCTTGATTTTTCCGTCGGGCCGCCGGAAGACAGCCCGATCGGTGCGTTTATGCGCCGAACCGACAGTACGGATTGACGAATACCGGACGAGAAGATGTTCCTCGGCCGCCGCCCTGTGCGGCAGTTTTTGATATTGGGAAACTGCGGTTCATTTCGGAGAACTTCATATATTATTTAATTTTGCTTCGATAATATTTAATGGTTTTTCCATGATTGATGAGAAATTGACTGCTATAATGTTAGTAGTAAGAACATTAGCGGGAGAAAGTGCGATGAATGGTTTCGTCAGATTCGAAAATGTCGGGAAAATCTATCAGACGGGGGAGGTGGAGGTCTGCGCTCTGCACGATGTCACCTTTGAGATCGGAAAAGGGGAGATCTGCGTTATTGTCGGTCAGTCCGGCGCAGGTAAAACGACGCTGCTCAATATCCTGGGCGGAATGGACTGCCTGACCTCCGGTGCCGTGATGCTGGGGGATCGCAGAATATCCGATTACGGCACGAGAGAGCTTGCCGTCTATCGCCGTCACGACATCGGCTTTGTTTTTCAGTTTTACAATCTGATTCCGAACCTGACGGCGCTTGAAAACGTTGAAATCGCCACCCAGCTGTCCAAAGATCCCCTCGACGCGGAGACGGTACTCAGACAGGTGGGGCTTGAGGCGCGGAAGAACAATTTTCCCGCACAGCTGTCCGGAGGGGAGCAGCAGCGGGTCGCGATCGCAAGGGCTTTGGCAAAGAATCCCTCCCTGCTTCTCTGTGACGAGCCGACCGGCGCACTGGACTACCAGACCGGTAAATCGATCCTCAAGCTCCTGCAGGATATGTCGAGAGAGCGGGGGATGACCGTCGTGATCATTACGCACAATTCTGCCCTGACAGCGATGGCGGACCGTGTGGTGCGGATCCGGAACGGCACGGTGGTCAGCGTGGAGATGAACGAGAAGATCATTCCCGTGGAACAGCTTGAGTGGTGAGGGGGCGGCTATGAGATCATCCTTGGTGAAAAGTACCCTTCGCGAGATTCGCGGCTCCCTCGGCCGTTATCTGGCGATCATCATCATTACCGCGCTCGGCGTCGGCTTTTTTTCGGGTCTGAAGGTCACCCGATCGCAGATGCTGGAGACCGCCGACCGCTACGTCGGGGAGGCGGCGCTCTTTGATTTCCGACTGCTCTCCACCCTCGGCTATACCGGGGAGGAGGTCGAAAAACTGGCGGGACTTGAAGGAATTGAAGCTGCGGAAGGCTCATACTCGGCGGATGCGGTCTTTACCGTCGACGGGACCGACCGCGTCCTCAAGGCTCATTCCATAACGGAGAAGGTCAACCGCCTCAAGGTGGTGGCGGGGCGACTTCCCGAATCCTCCGATGAATGTGTGCTGGATTCCGAGCGCTACGATGAGAGCGATATCGGGAAGACGATCACGACTGAAAGCGAGGGCTTCGCCCATCGGGAATATACCGTCTGCGGCATTGTTTCTTCCGCCTGCTATCTGAATTTTGAGCGGGGCAATACCAATCTGGGGGACGGGACGATCAGCGCTTTTCTGTACCTCCCGATCGACGGCTTTGACACCGAGGTCTATACCGAGGTCTATCTCACGCTGAAGGAAAAGGCGTATCTTCTTTCCGAGGAATACGACGAACTGATTGACTCGATGGAACAGGCGGTCGGTGACCGGAACGAAGCCGTCAGTGTCGAGCGCTTCGAGGCGCTGAAGGAGGAAGCAGATCAGTCGCTGGAGGAGGCGCGGCAGGAGCTCATGGCGGGATGGGAGGAATACCGTTCCGCCGCGGACGCGACGATTGGGGAATTTATCGGCCGGCTTGGATTTCTTGCCGATCTCTCCGATGAGCTGAAGGATAAAAGCCCGACCGAATGCCTGAATGCCTTCGGCGGGGCGATCTCCGAAAAACTGCGGGAGTCTGAAGCGGCGCTTGCCGCGATGGAAAGCCACGGTATTACGTCGGGCGCGGAGCATGAGGCGCTGGCGGCTGCGATTTCCGGTCTGGAAACGGCGCTGACGCAGTGCAGAGAGGCGGAAATTCAGTTTACAGGGAGTGAAGAGAAGCTGAAAAGCGCAGAGGAGGAGGTGCGGGAGGCAGAGCGGCAGATCGACGCCATGGCCGAGCCGACCGTATATCTCTTCACACGCGATGAAAACGTCGGATATTCCTGCTTCTCCAGCGATTCCCGCATCGTCGACGGCATCGCCAAGGTGTTTCCGATCTTCTTCTTCCTCGTAGCGGCCCTGGTCTGCACCACCACCATGACCAGAATGGTCGATGAGGAGCGGGTGCAGATCGGCACGCTCAAGGCGCTCGGCTACGGAAGCGGAGCGGTGACAGGGAAGTATCTCTTCTATTCCGGCAGCGCGGCGCTGATCGGCTGCGCGTTCGGCTTCGCGGTCGGAACATATCTTTTCCCTGCGGCGATTTGGAAAGCATACGATATGCTTTACGGCTTCGCCCCGATCGTTTATGTCTTCGATTGGGCGCTGGCAGGAATCTCCTTTGCCGCCGCGATGCTCTGTTCCGTCGGCTCAACTCTGGTTTCCTGCCGCAAGGAGCTGACAAGGCGGCCGGCAGAGCTTGTTCGCCCGAAAGCGCCGAAGCCCGGCAAGCGCATCCTGCTTGAGCGGATCACGCCGGTCTGGAAACGGCTCTCCTTCCTGCGCAAGGTCTCCCTCCGCAATATCTTCCGCTATAAACGGCGGCTCTTCATGATGATCCTCGGAATCGGCGGCTGCTCGGCGCTGGTGCTGACCGGCTTCGGCATCCGGGATTCCATTGCCAATATTGCCAACCTTCAGTTTGACCATATCACGGTATACGATTACGTCGTCAGCTTTGAAAACAACATGACGGAGGAGGAGCAGGCGGCCTTCATCGAGGAAAACAGGGGCAAGCTTTCCTCCTGTGCCTTTGTCTATCAGGGAAGCGGCGATCTCATCGGAAAATCCGGCGTCAAATCGGTCAATGTCGTGGCAGCGGCAACCGACGGGATCGACGAATTCATCAAGCTCCACAGCGGAAAAACCGAGATCCCCGTTCCGAAGAAGGGAGAGGTCGTCGTCGATCGCAAGACGGCGGAGGTGCTTCGCATTTCGAAAGGAGACAAGGTAACGATCCGCGATATCGATTACCGTGAAATTGAACTGACGGTCAGCGGGATCTGCGACAATTACGTCAACAATTACGCCTATCTCTCCTACGACAGTGTCGAGCAGCTCGGCTATGAGGTCAGGACTGCCTACGCCTTCGCGGAGGAGGGCGCCGATCTGCACGGCGTTTCCGCCGCCATGATGGGGCAGGAGGGTGTCGTCAACGTCAGTGTCAACGCCGATATCCGCGAACGGGTCGACAACATGATGACAAGCCTCAACGCCATCGTCTGGCTGGTGATCGGATGCGCCGGCGCGCTGGCCTTCGTGGTGCTTTTCAATCTGAGCAACATCAATATCACGGAGCGGATACGGGAGATCGCCACGATCAAGGTGCTTGGGTTCTATCCCTCCGAGTCCTGCGCGTATGTATTCCGGGAGAATCTGATCCTCACCGCGATCGGCGCGGCCTTCGGGATTCCGCTCGGGATCTGGCTGCATCGGTTCGTCATCAGCTGCATCAAGATCGATATGGTCTCCTTTGAGACGGTGATCGCGCCGTTAAGCTACCTGCTCGCAATTGCCATGACCTTCCTCTTCGCCTTCCTTGTCGAGTTGGTCATGCGCCGCAAGATCAACGGGATCAACATGGCGGAATCGCTGAAATCCGCGGAATGAGATAACAAAAGTGACTTTTTGCCGCAGGCAAAAAGTCACTTTTTCTGTCGGGGGAGGATGCGTCGTTCCGATACGCGATCCGGCTCCCGCGTTTATTGGGGGTGTCGACGCTCGACGGAATCGGAGGCCGTTCTGAACAGAAGAGAGACGCACCACAGGGCTGCCAGCCCCACAAGCGTGTAGACGATGCGGCTGATGAGAGCGGTCTGACCGCCGAAGAGCCATGCAACGATATCAAATCTGAACAGCCCGATGCTGCCCCAGTTAAGTCCGCCGATGATCACAAGTGCCAATGCGATTTTATCCAACAATTATATCAGCTCCTTTATATTGATTGGCAATATAAATTGTACCCGAAGGGCAGAAATTTATTCTGGAATATAGAGGAGCGGGCGGAATTATTGGGCAGGAGCGGGATCGACGGCGGGAGGCTCCGCCGTATCGTTGTCGTCGGTGACGGTGATATTCCCTTTTGTCACCGTCGCTTTGATCAGGCATTTCGGCGCGGGGGAGGTGATCTTCAGCTCGCTCGGGGTTTCTTTCGACACCACGCCGTTGTAGGTGACGATGCCCTCCGCCGTGACGAGATTATAGGTCGTCAGATCGGAGGAATAGGCGCCGTCGGCGTCGACGGAGAAATTGCCGTTTTCAATCGATGCGGTCAGCGTAGCGATTTCAGAGCCCTTGACCGTAATATTGCCGTTTGTGGTCTTCAGCTCCGCGACCGAGATGGTGTTGATGCGGTCAAACCGGATGTCCGCGTCGACTGCGTTGACGCTGTAATCGACGGCGTTGGGAAGATCGCGGCAGGTCACGGTTCCCTTGGTTGAGGTCACAGACAGATTTTTCAGCCCGGAATTTTCTGCGATGTAGACGGTGACGGAGCGGGGACGGTCGGGATCCGGCTTTTCAAGGAAGAAATAGCGAAGCCCCTTGAATTGGACGCCTCCGCCGCTCATGTCGATCAGGGAAGAGAAGAAGCTGACTGTTCCGTCGACCGTGACCGAGGAGCCGCTGAGGGTGGTACGATAGTCGTTGACGCGGAAGTTTTTCATCTCAATGTAACTTTCGTTTTCCGTTCCGATAACGGTCACGTCGACGTCGGAGAAGACGAGGGAGAGTTTCGTGATGCTCTCGTCGGAAAGATTGTAGACATAGACGGCATCGCCCTCGTCGTTGATTTTCTGATCGAAAATGCTGATGCCGCGGCTTTTCGCCATGGATTCCGCAATGCTGCAGGTCAGAAAGCCGCCGATCAGCAGGACAACCGACAGTGCGAGAAAAATTAAGGAAGTAGGTTTCATCCTCCGATACACTCCTTCTTCAGATAGATATACAGCTCTTTTGCCTTCTTGAGAACGAATTTCGCAAACACAAGAAGCCATCTGGCAGCATACGGCATCAGGCGGACGGCGAAATTATAGACGAAAATTCCGCAGAAGAGCGCAAGCGCGCCGATGATGACGCTGAGCCCGCACTCATACAGCCCGATCGGAAGATTGGAGATCATCTGCGCTACGCCGAAAATGATCCCGAAGACCGACATCAGCGTTCCCGCTGCCGTCACCGCGACAAGCAGCGCAACGGCGGCGATGATCAGCACCGCGATGGCAAAGAAGGCGGCGGTAAACAGGAATACGATCGCAAAGACGACGGCAAGCGTGACGGGGAGGGTGGCGGCAAAGAGCAGCCAGAATTTTCTGGTCTTTTCCCGGATGACTTCGTTGTCCGGGACGGTATAGCTTACCACACCGGCATCCCGCACTGTTCTGATCCTGACCTCGGAGGCGTCCGCGTGGCTGAGTTCCTGTCCGTTGTCGGAGGCAGCAGAGGGCTCTGCGGAAGCGGGCCTACCCTCCGGCGGAACGACGGGAGAACCTTCCGCATTCCGTCCTTCTTTACCGCCCTGACGAGAGACGGGGGACTCATTCCCGACCTTCTCGCCGGATCCGCGGGAGGGAGCGTCGGGAGAGGGACCGCCGGCTGGAGCGGAGGGAGAATTGCCGCGGGGAGAGGAGGCTGCCGCTGCGCCGGAGCGGGCAGTGGGGGCGTCCTGCGACTCGCTGCGCGGGGCGGGGCGGCGGGGCGCCGCGCCTCCGGGGGACATGGGATTCTGACGGGAGGCTCCGGGATTGGGCGTCCGGTTCCGCGGCGCGCGGTCGGAGCTCTCTTGTTCCGTGCGATCGGCAGCGGCGGAATTGCGCGGCGCTTCGGCGGCATCGCGTCGGACAGAGGGGGTCTGCTGCGCGGTGCTCCCGGAGGTGGGGGCGATGCTTGCGGCAGCCGCGTCTGCTTTCTCCTCCTCGATGAGCTTGTCGTTCATGCGCTTGATTCTGGCGGCGACGCGGTCGATGTTGCCGAGCCGTTCGATTTCGCCGGCGATTTCATCTTCTGTTTTTTCGGAAAAATAACTGTCAAACTGGCTGAGATGGCGATTTATGTATTCCTCGCCAACGCCGAGCGCAGCCAGCTTCTCCGAAAGCTGCGTATAGAATGTCAGCTTATCCATCTGGAAACATTCCTTTCAAGAAAGTATTGCCTCTTTGGCACGGGACGCCGATGAGCAGGGAATTATGACTTGCAATCCCGGTGGTTTTATAGTATAATGGTGTGTGTATTTTATATTATACCAAAGAATGCGAGAAAATACAATATGAGAATGCGAAAAAAAAAGCACGGAGCGGAAAGAATTGCCGCCTGCTCCGAGCTGTTTCTGACCGAACGGATCACTCCTTCCGAAAATCCCCCCGAGCTTGAGATCGGATGCGGGAAGGGAGCGTTCATTCTGGAGTGCGCCAAACGGTTTCCCGAGAGGAGATTTATTGCAATGGAGCGGATCAGCGACGTGATCCTGATCGCGGCGGAAAAGCTCAAGGCAGAGCAGATTCAAAACGTCCGACTGATCAACGGCGACGCCGCGCGCCTTCCCGAGTACTTCGATCCCCGGAGCATCGGCAGGATCTATCTGAATTTCTCCGATCCATGGCCGAAAAAAGGGTACAGCAAGCGCCGACTGACGCACGCGGGCTTTCTTGCGCTCTATAAGCAGATTCTCCTCCCCGGCGGGGAGATCATCCTCAAGACCGATAACGAGGGGCTGTTTGATTTTTCGCTTGAGCAGTTTTCCGAGGCCGGCTTTGAGTTGAGCGGGCTGACGAGGGATCTTCACCACAGCGAGCTTGCCGCCGACAATATCATGACGGAATATGAGCGGAATTTTTCCGAAAAAGGCTTTCCGATCCATCGTGTCATTGCACGGATATGACGATGATCCGGGATATTAACCCGATAATTTTGTTGTAAAATAACGAAATGCGAAAAAACCGTGAATTCCTCTTGACTTCATCACTTTAGGATGGTAAAATATCAGCATATTAAAGAATTAATTCGGAAGAGGTTCTGACATGAAAAAAATTATCGCTATCCTGCTTCTCATCGCAGCGGCGCTGACGGTCTTCTCCTCCTGCACCGCCTCCAAGACCGACTGGGCGTACATCGAAGACAAAGGAACTCTGAAAATCGGGGTGACGATCTTCAAGCCGATGAACTACACCGACGAGGACGGAAACTGGACCGGTTTTGAGACGGAGTTTGCGCAGAAGGTATCGGAGAAGCTCGGCGTCAAGGCGGAGTTTGTCACGATCGAGTGGAGCAAGAAGGTCATCGAGCTTCAGTCGAAGTCCATTGACTGCATCTGGAACGGAATGACCGTGACAGAGGAACTGAAGGGACAGATCGATATGTCCGATTCCTACATGAACAACTGGCAGGTGGCGGTCATCCGCAAGGCGGACGCCGAAAAATACACCACCCTTGAATCGATGGACGGCGCCAAGACCGTTGCCGAGAGCAAATCCGCAGGGGAAAAGGCGATTCAGGCCGATGAGCATCTGAAGAAGAGTTATACCTCCGTTGACGCACAGTCCAAGGCGCTGATGGAAATCAAGGCGGGGACTGCCGATGTGGCGATCATCGACTATGTGATGGCGATCGCTTCCGTCGGAGAAAACACCGACTTCAGCGATCTGATGATTGTGAACGATCTTCAGCTTTCCTATGAGGAATACGCTATCGGCTTCCGCAAGGACAGCCCCGAGACACTGAAAAAGGTCAACGCCGCGATCAAGGAGCTGATCGAGGAGGGGACACTGAACGAGATCGCCGAGAAATACGGGGTCGCGGAGCAGCTGATCTCCAATCAGAAGGGTTGATCCTCCGAAAAAGAAAGAGAATATGCCGACACCTGATATGGATTCCTCCAAATCAGGTGTTTGTGCGTAAGAAGCATATACGAAATCACGATTGAAAGGACACGAATATGTCATTTGCTCAGGTAACGGCGGAGCTGGTCAACGGCTTTGAAACGACGGTCCTGATCTTTGTGATCACCCTGGTCTGCGCCGTGCCGCTCGGATTGCTGATCACCTTCGGGTCGATGTCAAAGATCAAGCCCATACGATGGCTGGTGCGGACCTTCGTCTGGATCATCCGCGGAACGCCTCTGATGCTCCAGGTCATCATTGTTTTCTACGGCCCGGGATTGGTGTTTGAAATTCCGATGACCAATCGACTTCTTGCGGTTCTGATTGCCTTTATCATCAATTATGCGGCCTATTTCTCTGAAATATACCGCGGCGGCATCGCTTCTGTTCCGAAGGGGCAGTATGAGGCGGGGCAGGTCCTCGGCATGACGAAGCGCCAGGTGTTCTTTCGGATTATTCTCAAGCAGGTGATCAAGCGGATCATCCCGCCGATGAGCAATGAGATCATCACGCTCGTCAAGGATACCTCACTTGCCCGCGTGGTCGCGGTTCTGGAGCTGGTCAAATCGGCGGAGGACATCGTCGCAGGCTACGGGCTGATCTGGCCGCTGTTCTATGTAGGAGCGTTTTATCTGCTGTTCTGCGGAATTCTGACGATCCTGTTCGGAAAAATCGAAAAGAAGCTCGATTACTATAAAGGATGAGGGGCATGTCGATACTTGAGGTAGCAAACATTAAGAAAAAATTCGGGAAAACCGAAGTGCTGAAGGGCATCAGCTTTACGCTGGAGCAGGGGGAGATTCTCTCGATCATCGGGTCGTCGGGCAGCGGCAAGACGACGCTGCTGCGCTGCCTGACATTCCTTGAGCGGGCGGATGAAGGGATCATCTCCGTCAATGGGAAGACGATCTTTGACAGTCATGCGGCGGGGAAGCCTACTGTCGCTGAGCAGCGGAAGGCGCAGCTGACTTTCGGCCTCGTCTTCCAGAATTTCAATCTCTTCCCGCAGTATAACGTGTTGGAAAACGTCACGCTTGCCGGGAAGCTGCTGGCGAAGGAGCGGCCGGATTATCGGAAAAACAAAAAAGAAATCCTGAAGCAGATCGAAGAGGAAGCGGTGGAGCTGATTGCGCGGGTGGGACTGTCGGAAAAGCTGATATATTATCCCTGCGAGCTTTCGGGCGGCCAGCAGCAGCGGGTTGCCATCGCAAGAGCCCTCGCCCTCAATCCGGGGATTCTCTGCTTTGACGAGCCGACCTCCGCTCTTGATCCCGAGCTGACGGGGGAGGTGCTTTCGGTGATGAAGTCGCTGGCGAGCCAGAACATGACGATGATCATCGTGACGCATGAGATGGCCTTTGCGCGGGATATCTCCACCAAGGCGATTTTTATGGATCAGGGCGTGATTGCCGAGATGGGCGCGCCCTCCGAGCTTTTCGATTCCCCGAAGTCGGAGCGGCTTCGCGCCTTCCTCAGCTCCTACTGACAGAGAGCGCCGAAGCCCGGCGACAGGCGGGAAAATGTCTTCGGGGCGCTTCCGGAGCGTCCTTCTCCGCGGAAGAGGCGGAAAACGCTGCATGGAAGTGCCGATACGGCTCGAACCGGAAAAACAGGACAGAGAAATAATTCTCTGTCCTTTTTTGTCGGAAACGGGGGACGATTCTTTTTTGTCGGAAACGGAGGATGCGTTCGCAGGCTTGTATTTCCGTGCGGGATAAAACGGGCTGAAAGAGCATCCGATTTCCTGTCTATGCAAAGCAATGCTTCCCGTTCCGATATAGAATCGGTTTTTTCAGCAGAAAGGGATCGCCCTCGCCTCTGACATAATAGTAGAGGGCTTCCGGGCAGGGGGAGAGACCGAGTCTTGCGTCGCGGACGGCGCAGCGGCTGTCCTCCGACGGCTCCGTCGTGAAGTCATGCTGCAGAACCGCCGCAAAGCGGCGATCTCCGAAGACAACGGCAGCGACGGTATCGGGAAAGCCCGGCGTTTCGGTGCGGCGCAGGATAACGCCGGCGAGGGCAATTCTCGTCAGATATTCTCCGTCCGGACAGATCGCGTCCACCGCGGAGGCGAGGATGCGCTCCTCCTCATAGGCAAGGAGCTCCTCGATCTCCGTCCCGATTCCGAGAGCGGCGAGCGACTCCGGCGTCGGGACGCCGCTCGGCGGGAAACCGTTTTCCCGCTGCCATCGCCGCAGGGCGTCCTCGGTTTCGGAATCGAATCTACCACTGACCTCCCCTTGATATGCACCCTCGCGGCGGAGCGCCTCCTGAAGCGATGAAACCCGATCTTCCGATTCGGCAAAGCCCGCAAATGCCTCAATGCTGTCCTCTCCGCCGCTGCCGAACAGAAGGCGGTAGCCGCCGATCACAACCGTCATGATCAGTGCCGACGCCGTCAGGATACGCAGATAGTGCCGCATGGATTCCCCG
The DNA here is from genome assembly GCA_944384585.1 of uncultured Clostridia bacterium. Lineage (GTDB taxonomy): Bacteria > Bacillota > Clostridia > Oscillospirales > CAG-272 > Colimorpha_A. Next base: position 29,160 of record CALWTY010000028.1, read on the forward strand.
TCCTTTCCTCTGTACGGTTAGTATGGATCCGAGCGGCGGGATTTATGCGGTGAAACGGCGGGGATTGCGAAAGGAGACGATTCCGGGAAATCAAGCGGCAAACAAATAGGGCGGAAGAAATGCTAACGCCACATAAGGCAGTAATTTAAAACAACATTGAAATATACTTTACGGGCAATAGCAAAGGCAAGAGA